>JAGYNU010000099.1 GCA_018399975.1 Candidatus Omnitrophota bacterium | reverse complement strand
ACAAATAATTGCGGTAAAACCCCTCCTATACTGCCGATACTGCCGATTTTACTCATTATACTGGAAGCCAAGCCTATAAGCATTTTAGAATTCGAAAAGTGATTTAAAAATATAGGAAGTATTGTTGTAGATTCGCTAAAAGCCAAACCGGCATTAAAAAATATACCATGCAGTAACCCCATGGCAAAATTCCATTTTAATCTTTTGGTTTTTTGCTTAACCCCTAATTTTTCCTTTTTTAAATTATTCATTTTTATTCAGTATATTTTTATATCCAAGAAAGAGTTTATTATACAATAACTACTAATCATACGCAATTATTGGCTCTAAATCTTTTGTAAAAGAGTAAGTTTAGAAAATATCTGTTACTTAAAAATAAAACGGTTACATTTCGGTTCGATGAAAATGATTAAAGTGAGGTTTTATGTTTTCTTGAAAGAAATTTTTAAGATATGGTTTTGAATAATCAAAAATAGTTATTAGACCTGTAATAAATATAGCAATATATAAAAATATTATAAAGGTAGTGCACAAATAAATAAAGCAAAAAATATCGAAGTTACAGTAATGCTTAATATAGATAAATTAGAACAGGGTAATTTGTTTAATGGTCGGAACCGTATTTGTAGTTTTCCGTTGCAATAGTTATTAAATCTTCTCCGTGATATGTCCCACCATAGTATCCATCAGGAAGAACTAACATATCAAGATAGATTTTGGTTTCACTAAATAAAATATTGGGAGAAAAATCATCGTCCATAGGTTCGATAAGTATCCAGTTGTCTGGATTATCGTCAATTTTTCCATTTCCAATATATACTGCATTAAATGCATGGCCTATTAGAATATTCGAAGAAGTAGCATAATAAACAGGTATACCGTAGCCCGCTTCTACAGGTGCTATGGTATAACCGCCACCGTAGTTTTTAAAATTCTCTTCGCTGGCAAAGTGTTCTCTATCTATTCCGTTAAAATTCATTAAAAATTGAGTGGCAAACTGAGCACAAATCCATATCCGATTGGAAACGTCGCTATAAAGCCTTTTATCGGTAAAATCGCCTTTTAATAACAACTGCAGATAATTTATTTTTTCTTCTCTATTCTTTAACTCATTCCACCACCCTGCCGTAGCAGGTATCCCTGAATTTAAAATTGCCGCCATTTCCAATTCGGTAATGTTTTTGCTGTCTTTCACACGTAAACCTTCCTGGGTGGATTCGAATATATAATTTTTTAAAAAGTTTTCATCATCGAAGTTCTTCCCAATATAATACAAAGCCAGTGCCCGGTTAATAGAACAAGAATTATTTAAAGCAATATCTTCTAATTCTTTCTCTTGGGCATATTGTAATTCTTTAATATTCATAGAAGAATCCAGGCTTTCATCACAACATTTCTTAGCCATGCCCGATATTATCAACAAAGCTGCATTTTGTAATTCCGGGTCTGTGTTTTCTAAAAGTTTTTCTACAACAGGGAAAAAAGAAAATTTTCCAGTTAATACCAAGGATTTTATAGCATATTCTTTAGATTCGGGATTTTTTACTTTTTCTAATAGTATTTCAGTAGAAGGAGCTCCTATTTTTCCTAAAATCAAAGAAGCTTTTTTTCTGGTTAACAAGTTTTGATGATCTAAGAGATTAGCCAATTGTCGGATTACATGCCTATAACTAAATTCTTCTTGCAATTCACAGTCAAGTTCCTGCATCACATATTTGATGGCTGGTTCTCCTGCTTTTATCAGTATTGAAGCTGCTGTTTCACTTATTAAATCGTTTGGATTCTCTAATGCTTGAAATAATGCAGGGTATGTACTTCCTCCAATATTTTCCAGAATCTTAGATGCTGAATTTCTAATATTTTCATTTTCGTTATCTAATTCGTTTATTAATAAATCAATTGTCGGATTTCCTATTTGTATCAAAGAATAAACTGCTTCTTCTCTTACTTCGGCATCTTTATCTGCCAGAAGATAAATAAGGTCTTCTATGGCATCCTGAGCTTTTAAATCTCCTAATATTCTTGTTGCCCCGAGTTTTACATATCTATTTTCGTTATATAAGGCATCTTTTAACTTACCTACAGCAGGGATACCGATGTTAGTAAGAGCCGAACGAGATGCACTTCTAACCCATCCATCATCATCGCTCAAAGCTTCGATAAGAGGAGATATGGAAAGGTCATCTTGTAATTTACCTAAAGATTCTGCAGCTTTTTTTCTTAAAACAGGGTTTTCCTGTTTTAATATTCCTATTAAAACAGGTACGGACATAGAATCTCCTGTGTTACCTAAAGCTTCAATAGCTTCTTTTGCTACATCAGGGTTTTCGTAAGTAGAAAATTCGATTAATACTTCTGTTAGTTGCGGGTGTTCTATTGTGCCTATAACAGAAATAATTTCTCCTTTGGTTTCGTCATTTTCATTTTCGAGTGATTCTTTTAATAATTCAAAAGGTAAGTTTTCTATTTCCAATAGTGTGCTTTTAGCTTCTTCTTTTATTCCGCGGTTTTTACTTCCTAAAGTGTTTATAAGTATCTTTATTGCTTCTGTGTTTGCTATTTCTCCCAGAGCATGTATACTTGCCATTTTTATTCTTTTATCTTCTGTATCATTTTCCAGCAAAGAATTTAGTATATTAACTGATTCTATAGAATCTAT
>JAGYNU010000098.1 GCA_018399975.1 Candidatus Omnitrophota bacterium | reverse complement strand
TGACGGTAAGGAAAGTGATTCTTTAGCTTTTCCTTTTACTACTGCCCCGGACAGTAACGAAGGATAAGGTTATTTAATTAGTTATTTTTTTGTTTTGATTTTGCATATGTTTTTTGTATAATAAATTACATGAAAAGATTAAGTAAGTCTTTTATTTTTATTCTGTTGTTAGCTATTTTTTCCTTTCTTTTAGTTTTTTTATATTTTCAAACCAACAACAAAATTCCTTTTGTTTCACAGCATAATTTATTATCCGCTAAATCTTTATATAAGGATTTAATTCCTAAAGGTGATGATAAAATTCTTTTAAATAAGATCAGAAATGCTTTAGTAAACGGAGATAATTTAAATATATCTAAAGATTATGATTTTTCTTTTAAATTTAATCCTGATTATTCCTGGGTTTCTGTTACTCTTTATCAAGAAAATCAAAGACCATTAAGATATATTTCTAAAAGAGAAACATTAGAAAATACTATTAATAGAGTTATCTATAAACTTAGAGAAAGAGACAGATTCCCCGAATTTGATGTCTTGAGTCCTTTTAAAGTTAGAATCGGTTTTGAAATTATTAATACACCTTTTGAAGAAGTAAAGATTTCACATTTATCTCGCAGTTCTTTAAACAAAAAAAGACGTTTTGAAGTCGGAGTAGATGGATTGAAAATTAATTTTAAAGGCGAAGCTGGATTTTTTATGCCTACAGATGGTTATGTCAGAAATAAATTGTATATAAAAGATGTAATCGAATGGTTAGAACACAGGTATGATGTTGACGTAGAGGATTGCGAGTTTTATAAATTTCAAAGCAGAAGCTTTGTTACTTTTGAAAATTATGTAATAGCACTTTACAGAGGATATCCTGTAAAGAGAGATTATACTAACGATGACCTTGAAAAAACTGTTTTAAACGGGTTAGATTGGCTTGTTAAAAATCAAAGAGAAACCGGCAGGTTTATTTATTTTGTTGATTCTATAACGGGGGAAACTAAGGATTATCTTTATAAACGGACAAATTTATTGGAAGAATTAGGTATGGAAAGATACTACAATATACTCAGACATTCGGGTGCTTTACTTTCTTTATTAAGAGGTTACCAGATGTACAAGAAAGAAGAGTATATTGATTCTTTTAAAAAAGGCCTTGATTATTTAGAGAAAACTGTAAAAATTCGTAAAACTAAAAATAATAAAGAAGCTGCTTATGTTTTTTTTAATAAAAAGGCAAAATTAGGGGGCAGTGGTCTTGCTTTAGTTGCATTCAGCAGGTATCAAAAAATTACTGCAGATGATAAATATTATTTCTTGGCAGAGAAAATCGCAAGACATATATTAAACGAAATAAAAAAAGATGGGGAATTTAACTATTATTATATACATCCTTTACAAGGTGAAAAACCCCAAGATTATTTTTTCTCTTTTTATTACCCTGGAGAAGCTTTGCTTGGATTAGGGGAATTCTATAAAATATGTAAAGATGAAGTATTAAAAGAGAGTATAGCTAAAAAATCAGAAAAGGCATTAGATTTTCTGTTATTTATCAGGCCTAAAAAGTACAGCGAGTATTATAAAAGTTTGCCTTCAGACAGCTGGTTGATGAGTGCGATTTTAGAATTAACTAAAATACCGCAATT
The DNA here is from genome assembly GCA_018399975.1 of Candidatus Omnitrophota bacterium. Taxonomy (GTDB): domain Bacteria; phylum Omnitrophota; class Gorgyraeia; order M55B152; family M55B152; genus M55B152. The sequence continues at coordinate 1,060 of JAGYNU010000098.1, read as the reverse complement.
AAATAAAGATGAGTATAAGCAGTTTGTATATTCTGATGCTTTAAAAATGGTTAAACACCAATATAATTTTGAGGATGCACTTTATACTGATTATGTAGGTGGTTTTTATTATAGCTATGGAGACCATGTATATCCTGATGGAGCCAGGTCAGAGGGATTATTTTCTGCATGTGAATTAGCTAAAAGAGAAGAAAAGAGAGAATTATCGGATTTATTTTTGAAAAAGTTAAAATTAGCTGCTTTATGCCAGCTTCATTTAGTTAACACTAGGGAATCTATATATCCTTCTCAAAACAGAAAAATTGCATTTGGTGGTATAAGATTTAAATTGACAAGACAATGGTTTAGGATAGATACTATTCAGCATGTGGTTAATTTTTATATGCGCTTGTTAAAAGAATTAAATAACATATCAAGAGACACCCTTCATAAATAATTAAAAATAAATACCTTAAGAATAAATTAAGTCAATTACATTAAACATATTTTTTTATCTTATTTTTTTACTAACACCTATTTTATTTATTAATCACTTTTCTACTGACCCGGACAGTACTGACCCGGATAGTAGTAGAGGCAATAAATTATTTTTTCATTTTGATTTTGTATATGTTTTTTTATATAATAAGTTGTATGAAAGACTTACCTAAATTTTCTGCATTTATTATTTTTATTGCATTTTTGATTTTTTTGTTCTCCACGCATACAGAAGCTAATACCAAACCGCTTTCTATTTTAAAGCCTGTAATAATCGGTTCGAAAGATTACCATAAATTTATTCCAGTCTTTAACAAATTAAATCACAATTTAAAAATTAACCCCGGTTTTATTACCGGCCTTTCAAAAAAAGAATATTTTGAAAAATTTGAAATTAATTATATTCCATATATTTTTATAGATAAAAGAGATTTATCAGATGATATAAAGAATCTCATTAGAGCTAAAACTAATTGGAAAGAATATAAGGAAGCTTTTGTAGTTTCTAAAGAAGACATTTTAAAAGTGTCTTCTTTGTATTTTTTGAATCGGGAAAAGAAGATAAATAATATTGATATAATTG
>JAGYNU010000097.1 GCA_018399975.1 Candidatus Omnitrophota bacterium | reverse complement strand
TAAGTCATGTGCTCATTTACCTGCAGCTTGCAACTTTTTACCTGTTTTCTGATTATACTTGTAAAAAAAATATTATTTGATATAATTTTAGAGAATAGTATTTCTTACAATCTTTTAAAGAAAACAGATTAATCATGCAACAAATATTAGAAAATATTAGTATCATAATTAACAAACCTATTTTTCATATAAATGAAGTGCCTATAACTCTTATAGGAATATTGGTTTTCTTTATAATAATATTTTCTGCTTTCTTAATTTCCCGTTTTTTACGAAAATTACTAAATTCCAAATTAGCAGATTTAGCTCATATCGATAAAGGGATAAATTATGCTTTACAGAGAATTATACATTATACAATTATATCGATAGGTATTATAGTTGCTTTACAATTTATTGGCATTAATTTAGGAAGTTTAGCAGTAATAGCAGGTTTTCTGAGTGTAGGTATAGGTTTTGGATTAAAAAATATTACTTCAAATTTCATATCAGGAATAATACTTTTATTTGAAAGGCCTATAAGCGTTGGAGATAGAATAACTGTTAGGGATTATCAAGGAGATGTTACTAAAATAAACATGAGGTCTACTATAATAAAAACTCCCGATAATGTTTCCATTATAGTTCCAAATTCTTATTTCGTAGAGCAGGATGTAATAAATTGGGCACATGGAGATAAAAAAGTAAGAATACATATCCCGGTAGGCGTTGCTTATGGTAGTAATGTAAAAAAAGTAACAGATTCTTTACTAAAAGTTGCAAACGAACATCCCAAAGTTATAGAAAAACCGCCACCTACAGTATGGTTTAATGAATTCGGGAATTCCTCCTTGAATTTTGAGTTATTAGTATGGATTGCAAAACCCGAAGGAATATATGCTATAAAAAGCGAACTAAATTACGCTATTGATGCAATATTTAGGAAAGAAAAAATAGAAATTCCTTTTCCACAACACGACTTGCATTTTAAAAGTTCTCCAGGGACACTAAAGATAGAAGATAATAAAACAACGTAACAGGTCACAAGTAGCGGGTAACAAACAGAAACAAAAGAAATAAAAAGTATAATAGAAAACAGGTTGTTTTAAATCATACGGTATAGTAGGTAAAGAAATTTATTTTTACTTGCTACCTGTTACCTGAAACCTGCGACCTGAAACTTAATTATGAGTAATATAATTTTTGATATAGAAACCGTAGGTTATGATTTTAACCAATTGCAAGAACCTTTCAAACAAAATATCTTAAAATATACCTCATCGGCAGAAGAAGAAGAAAAAGAAAAACAAAAACTTGGATTATGGCCTTTAACAGCAGAAATTGCAACAATTGCTATGCTTGATGTAGACACAAACAAAGGATATGTATTTTTCCAATCGCCAGGAAAAAACACACAAATTTTTATCGAAGACAAAATAAAATTTGTACCTGCTACGGAACCTCAAATTCTAAAAAACTTCTGGGAACAAATATCTAAGTATGATAAATTTATTACCTTTAATGGCAGGAGATTCGACTGTCCTTTTATACTAATTCGCTCAGCAATAAATAGAATAAAACCTACAAGAAATATCATGCCACATAGATATTCTACGACTAACCATATCGATTTATTTGACCAGCTATCTTTTTACGGCTCAGTCCAAAAAAAATTTCCTTTAGATTTATGGTGTAGAGCTTTTAATATACAAAGCCCAAAAGAAAAGTGCAGTGGAGAAAATGTACAAAAATTATTTAAAGAAAAAAAGCATACAGAAATAGCTCAATATTGTCTATCAGATGTAAGAGCTACTTTAAAACTTTTTAAATACTGGAATAAATATATTAACGTATAAAATCCCACAAAAGTGAAAATTGCTAAATTCTTCAAAATATTCTTCATCGTTTTATTTATTTTTCTTATAATAGTATATTTTTCAATCCCAATAATTACAAAAAATTATTTACCAAATTATATAACATCAAATACTGACATAAATACAATAAAAATAAAAAGAGTATATTATAAAAATTTCAATGAAATACATATAGATAATGTAAAACTAAAATTTGAAAAAAATGGATTAGATTTAAATTTAGTTATACCAAAAAATATTATAAAGCTTAAATTAAATAAAAAACTACCTTCGGTAAAATTAATTCATCCCATAATAATTGGGAAAATAAATATTACAGAATATAAAGATAAAATGCAGCAAAAAAAAAATAAACGAAAAAACAATTATAATGTAAACAACTTAAAACCTTTATTAGAAAATCTATATATAGAAAAAGGATATTTTAGGTTAGAATCTATAAAAATAAAAAAAACAGAAATAAAGAATCTTAAAGGTAATTTTATTTTTGAAAATAATAGCTTATACTTTAACAATATAAACACAACAATATTTGATGGTAAGATTAGTGGGGATACTCACATAACTTTTGGCAAAAATACAAAACATGATTCAAAATTTAAAATTGAGAATGTAAATTCAGAACCAATAGTGAACTTGTTTAAAAAAGACCAATATAAGTTAACCGGAAAATATACAGGAAAAATTTCATTTTCAGGTATAGGAACAAAAATTAGTCAATTATCAGGAGACTTGACTTCTTCTAATAAAGGTGGAAAAATAAACATAGAAGGAAAGGAAATAGAGAATTTTCTAAAAGGAAAAAGTGATAATCTAAAGTTAGCAATTAAACATTTAGAAAATTTTGCCTATGATAATGGTATTATTAAAATAAAATCACTTGATAATAAATTATTAGTAAGACTTATCTTTGAAAGCAAACAAGGAACAAAAGATATTGAGTTCGTTTTACACAATATATTTAATTAGTTCATAGTTCATAGCTCTTAGTTCATAGTAAAACAAAAAACAGGCCGCAGGCTGCAGGCAACAAGTCGCAGGTAACAG
>JAGYNU010000096.1 GCA_018399975.1 Candidatus Omnitrophota bacterium | reverse complement strand
ATATTATTTATGATTGGTTTTAAAATTGAATTAAAAGTTGAGTCCCTTCCTAAAAGTATACGAGAAAGAATGTCAGGCACTTTATTGTTTACTTTTGCTATTGTTTTGTATTTTTTGCTTATATATTCACAAGCTACCATGCAAAGTTTTGTGTCTTTTTCACCGTGTTCTTCAGACTACATTGTTTTTCCTAATCTTTCCCTTGCAAAATCCAATTAAATAAATTATATTAAGACAGAAGACAGCCTTAAACCAGAACGTAGTACGGTTTGGGGCTGCCATGAACAACCGTGCTTTGCTCTGGTTCATGGCAGAAGACCCCGTACTAACCCTGCGGATGCTACAGGGCAAGCCACCGTAGAAATAAGATTCAACGGGGATAACAGAAGGCAGAAGACAGAGAAAATCTTAAATCTATAATCTTGAATCTGTAATCTGCCTTGTTTTAGGTTCAGGTTTTCGATTATAATGTTTATCTATATTCTTAAATCTATAATCTATAATCTGCTTTACTGCCCACGTAGCTCAGTTGGTAGAGCAGTGCATTCGTAATGCACAGGTCACCAGTTCGAATCTGGTCGTGGGCTTTTAATCGCAACTGATAATTAGAATAATAACTTGGTACATATTAACGAATTACTTTAGTAAGAATAAATTTATAAGTGGACAAAATAACCAATAATCAAGATGTAAGATTGTGCAACCAAAACATGGTTTACATTTTAAACCGGAGACATAGGTTACACTTTTAAATATTCAATATAAATACTCTTGCTGTTGTTATATTTAGTTTGGATATTAAAAATTGGGTATTGGTCATTATTTGTATCTTGTTACTTGTATCTTGTATCTTTTTTAAACAACAGTTGTTTTTTCTAAAAGTCAAATTGTTTAAAAATTATGGCTGGATTTGTTGATATTTTAAGAAATAGGAATTTTCTTTTACTCTGGATTGGACAGGTTATATCCAGATTTGGTGATAGATTAAATCAAATGGCTCTTATTGCTTTAATTTCTACAAGAGCTCCTGGTTCAACATTTGAATTAGCTAAATTACTTTCCTTTACTATAGTCCCGGTTTTTATAATAGGGCCTTTTGCCGGAGTATATGTTGATAGACTAAATAGAAAGTATACTATGGTGATATCTGATATTTTAAGAGGCCTATTGGTATTATTAATACCTTTAAGTTTTATCTACTGGGATAACATTTTTCCAATATACATAGTAGTTTTTTTGATTTTTTCAATAACGAGATTTTTCTTAACCTCGCAACTTTCTATAATACCCAGTATTGTTTCATCTGATAAATTGTTATTAGCTAATTCTTTGAATTCTATTACGAGGATAGTTGCTACTATTATAAGTTTTGGAATAGGAGGTATTTTAGTTGCTTGGGTTGGGACAAGAGGCGGTTTTTACATTGATGCTGTAACATATTTTATTTCAGCTACAATGATAGCTTTTATTATATTTGCTCCTAAAGTTTATGAATTTGATAAAGAAATAGAGAAAGAAAGAAAGCCTACTTCAGTATTTAGACAGATAAAAGAAGGTATTAAATATTTAGTTTATCATAAAGAATTGCATTTTACTATTGGCATAATGTTTAGTCTTATGGCCGGTGCTGGTATTATGTATACGGTAATGATAGTTTTTATTCAGGAAACTTTAGGTTCTGTTACAAAAGATTTAGGTTTTTTGGCAATGTTTGCTGGAATAGGATTGCTTTTAGGTGCTTTATTGTTTGGAAGATTGGGACAAAAGTTACGTAGAGAAAAAGTTATGTTTTGCAGCCTTATTTTTACTGGATTTTCAATAATTTTATTTTCGGTTATAGTTAATTATTTTAAAAATTTTTTTGTAGCTGCGATTACTACGGTTTTAATAGGGTTAAGTATGTCTCCTATTATAATAAGTGTTCAAACTTTTATACATGAATTAGTTCCAAATAATATAAGAGGAAGAGTTTTTAGCTCTTTAGAAATAATAATCCATATAGCTTTTGTTATATTTATGATTTTGGGTTCGTTTCTTGCTGATCATATAGGGCCTTTATATATCTTAGTTGGGACAGGAATTTTATTAATCATTTTGGGTATAAGTAGCTTTTGGTATTTTAAAAAATATTATTTTTAAAAATTAAATTATCAAATTTTATAGATAATATATTTATGGAACGTTATTATAGAATGTTAGTATCGCACAAAGATTTAGTTGATTTTAAAGTAATCTACAAAAGTACGGATTTATTTGTCTCTGCTGAAAAAAACTTTTCAAAAAAGACCGAGAATCTGGTAAAAAAATGTAGAAATAAGATTGAAGAGTTTATATATAGAAATCCTAATTTTGAGTCTTCTCTGAAACCTATTAAAGTTGATTATAAGGTTGACCCGATTATCAAATTTATGATTGAAGCTTCTTATAAGACTGGAGTCGGTCCGATGGCAACAGTGGCAGGAGCAGTGGCTGAATATGTTGGGAAAGGATTATTGAAATATAGCAAAAATGTAATTATTGAAAATGGTGGAGATATATTCTTAAGTTCAACTGAAGATAGGATTATTGGTATTTATGCAGGAGAATCTTCTTTATCTAATAAAATTGGAGTTAAAATAAAAATAAAACAAATGCCTTGTGGTGTTTGCACATCCTCAGGTAAAATTGGCCATTCGCTTAGTTTTGGAAAAGCTGATGCAGTAGCTATATTTGCCAATTCGTCTATATTAGCTGATGCAGTAGCTACTGCTGCTTGCAATATTGTTAATACATCGGATGATATAGAAAAAGCTATCAATTTTTCAAAAAATATAATAGGTGTTTGGGGTGTAATAATTATATATGATGATAAATTAGGTAGTTGGGGTGATATAAACATTATAAGTTTAAAAAAGTAAGTATTTTT
>JAGYNU010000095.1 GCA_018399975.1 Candidatus Omnitrophota bacterium | reverse complement strand
CGGAATGCACCCAAGAGGGTTTGCCCACCACAAACCGCTAACGGATAAAAACCCTCCAACTTTCTGTCACTAAATATAATCCTAATCCGGCGTAGTTAAACATGCAAATAGTTTAACGAAGACGGAATGCGCCCGAGAGGGCTCGAACCTCTAACCTACTGATTCGTAGTCAGTCACTCTGTCCAGTTGAGCTACGGGCGCGATAAAGCAGTCCCAAACCAGAACGTAGTACGATTTAGGGCTGCCATGAACCGTGCTCTGCTCTAGTTCATGGCAAATTATAAGATTATAGATATTAGATTTAAGATAAAATATTCTTGCTACTTAATTACTTTCTACTGGTTACTTATTCGTTAGTAATATAGTTTATTTAAAAGGATTTTTCAAGTGGGAAATGGAAAATGAAATTATAGGAAAGAAAATGCTATAATTATTTTTTCTTAATTCTTCTTCTTTCAGCTAAAAGTATAATATCTCTTAATTCGTCTTCACCTTTAGCGTTAAACCATGCTTCATCAAAATTGGGGTTTTGTGCAACCTGAGCAATAGCAGATAATGCTCTTAAATGGAAGTTCCGTTCATCTTTAGTTCCAACTAAAACAAACACAGCATATACTTTTTTGTCTCCTGGAAAATTTATTCCTTTTTTACATCTCGCTAGGAAAATATTAAATTTGTTTTTACCTTTAACTACAATATGAGGAATAGCTAATCCTGGCCTTATTACCGTACTGGATTCTTCTTCTCTCTTTTTTAATAAATAAAATATTTCGTATGAATCTATATCAAGTTGTTCGCCTAAAATACAAGCTACTCTTTTAAAAAAATCCTCCACAGATATCGATTCCTTTAAATCCAAGATATAAGCTTGTTTTATCAAATAATCAAACCTATCTTCCACGATATCATCGCGTTCTTTTAAAATCTCTCTAAGCTCAGATCCTAAAAAATTAGAAGTTAAATCTTTGGCAGTTATTCTTTCTATAATATGTATAAGAGCAAATTCCTGTTTTGTATTTGGCCGAACATAAATAAAATACCATATCAATCCTACAAAAATAAAAATACCTACTATTATATAACTTAGTAAACCCATTTCGAAAATCAAAAATAATCCAGTTAAAATGCCAGCAATTTGCATCCATGGATATAAAGGAGATTTAAATTTAGGCTGGTAATTTTGTATTTTACTTTCTCTCATAATAACAACTGCTATATTAGAAAATATAAAAATTAATATTAAAAAAGTAGATGCAGTCCTAACTAAAATTTCTAAGTCTAATAAAAGTATGGATAATATCATAAAAATGCCAGTAAAAATAACTGAAATATGCGGGGTATTAAATTTAACATTTATTTTACTAAAAAAGGAAGGTAAAATTTTATCCCGACTCATCGCAATAGGATAACGTGAAGCAGACATAATTCCGGCATTAGCAGTAGAAACAAAAGCCAAAATTGCCGCTATAGCCATAATTATACCACCCCATATCCCCATTGAAACATGAGCCCCATCTGAAATAGGAGTCAAAGAATTATAGAGTTTATCAGGTTCAAGAATACCACTGGTAACAAAAATAACTAAAGCATACAAAATACTAACAATTATAAGAGCAAAAAACATTCCTAAAGGAATATTACGTCCTGGATTTTTAATTTCCTCTGCAATACTTGCTACTTTGGTTAACCCTCCATAAGAAATAAAAATAACACCTGCTGTAGCAAAAACTGCACCACCCCCAAAAGGTGTGAAAGGAGTAAAACGAGATAATTGAACTGATCTAAAACCATAAAATATATAAGCAAACAAACCAAACAATAATCCAATAACTAAAATCCTCTGAAAAATACCAGCTTCTTTAACACCTATAACATTAATTATTATAAAAATTAGGCATAAAAAAACTGCAATAATTTCAATAGGTAAATTGGTAATTAAACTTATATACGCTCCCATTCCAACAAGTGCAAAAGAACCTTTCAAACTTAAAGAAAACCAAGTAGATGCTCCACTTATTGTTCCAACAGCTAATCCCATACTTCTAGTTATATAAAAATAGTCCCCTCCTGCTTTAGGCATAGCTGTTGTAAGTTCTGCTTTACTAAACACGGCTGGTATAACTAAAAAGGAAGCAATTATATAAGAAAGAAAAAGAGAAGGACCTACATTTGCTGAGGCAATTCCTGGCAGTATAAATAAACCAGAACTAATCATAGCACCTGAGGCAATACAAAAAACATCAAATAGTGTTAGCTTTTTCCTCAAATTTTCGCTCATAATCTATTATAATGTTCTGAAAATTATAAAAATAATCAAAGCAAATAATACTAATATAAAAATAATTATTCCATATTTTGAATATTTTATATTACCCAAAAAACCTAATTTGCTGTAAAGTTTCCTCCCGCAATACCAACATCTTAAGGCATCTTCGTCATAGATTGGTTTACCGCAATGTGGACATACTTTTTTCTTTTCCACTTTATTTTTTATCCCTTAATTCCTACAGATACTTTTATATCAAAAAAACACCGATACTATTTAATATATACAATTAAATAAACGTCTCATTTCTTATATTAATTTGTATAAACAAAATATCATACAAGTTATGCTTTATTAATTAGCAATATACATTTATTGGAGAGATTTTTCAAGTAAGAAAATAAAGGAAAATACAATATATTTTCAATCTAACAATATATTGTATATAAAAGCTAATATTGATTTTAAATTATTTACTTTGCTTTATTAATCTATCAAAGCTTTTACCATATAAGCCAATTTCCATTTGTCTTTTATAGTAATTACATCCATTTAAAACACCCAGAAATTCAACGTGATCATCTTTTTTTTCGTCTCAAAAGCCCTATTCTTTAGTCTTAGTTCCTACGAAGCTATGAGTGCAAACATCA
>JAGYNU010000094.1 GCA_018399975.1 Candidatus Omnitrophota bacterium | reverse complement strand
CGCTGCCTTGAGTAACTGTTATAGTTGCTGTATTCTGAACAGTCTGAGTTTGCCCTGGAAGAGTTCCTATGCTTCCATATCTAACTGTCAATGTTACATTATATGTGCCAGGATTTTGATATGTATGACTTATATTAGGACCTCCTCCTGTTGTTCCATCGCCAAAGTTCCATGCACAACCATAAAGGGTAATACCCTCTGCACCAGATAATCCTCCGGTAAAATTTACAGTTAATGGAGCATTGCCGCTTGTAGGCGAAGGATTTATATTGGCTTTAACATCGGCAAGACCTATCGAACCTTGCTGTGATAATGTATCAGATTCTGAAATAGACTCCTTTATAACATTAACTACAATTGAATCTTCATCTGTATTTCCCATTTTATCGAATACGGACAGATTTACTTTATAACTTCCAGGTTTATCAAATGTTCTTGTAGTAACACAAAGATTAGAAAAATCACCGTTTCCAAAATTCCACATGTAATTTAAATCTTCATCGGCATCATCAGGGTTATAAGATTCTTTAGCTGTAAACTGTACCGTAACAGGAGCTACTCCTTTTGCAGGATAAGCTTTAGCTACTGCCACCAGATTTTTATTTACTTCGGTTTCAATAGTTTTACCTGTTAAATCAATTATAGCGTTTGCTAATCTGTAACGATAGTTCCTGTAACCTTCTAACATAAAACCTTCTTTGATACCTTCTAAATCAGGGCCTAAACTATTAAGTTTCTGCTTCAATTCATTTATCAACTCTTTAGCCTCTTCTAAATCACCTTCTTCTAATGAAATACTAAACTGATTACCTTCCACAATATTAATTAAAGTATAAAGATATTTTAAATCATCCACACCTTCTCTATATACTTCCCACTTTAAAGTAGGCAATGTTGCAAAATAGCTATTTTCAGAATCTGGATACGAATAAGCTATATCTGAGCTATCACCATCAGTGTCATCAAAAGGATTCTTAACAAAATCCTGATATGCCCAGCTGGCAATAACATCAAAATCACTATTCCATAAATAAAATCCATTAATCAGACGGTATTCCTCTAAAGAATAGCTATCAGGATTTTTATGATAACGCCACCTGTTTTCTGTTTCTAAATCATCATATTCTTTCCTACCAAATAAAATTTCATTTTCGTCTTCATTTAAGACATTGGTATTAAATACTTTACCGTCGACCTGTTGTATTAATCCTACAATATGTCTAAACTCTTTTGAATTTTTATATTCGTTATCAAAAGGGTCATCATACGGAAAATATAAAAGTTGTTGCAATTGATTTCTTGATAATTCAAACTGTAAACTTTTCACAACTTCAATAAACTTCGCATCTCTTATTTCTGATTCTTCTATATTTTCATCTAAATAATTCCATGTATTTTTTATTCCCATAAATGGAATAGGTGCTGTAAATTTATAATTTTGCAATATTCTCAGACTTTCCATTAATAAACCAAAATCTGGATTTAAATTTTTATCAAAAATAATTCCTAAATCTTTATTTGTAGGAGCATATATTATTCTGCTTACACCATGTTTTGCTAAATCTTTTATATTTTGATTAAATATATTTAATAATTTTTCTTTTGATACTTCAGACTTATCAACCCCGTCTAAAAAATCTATACCGGATAAAACGCCAAGATAAAATATACCGTTATTTTTATCTATATCCTGAGATAAAGTAATGGGTAGAACTTCTAAATTCAAGGTTAATTTCTGTTCTTTACCTCCTATATGATTTACAATAATATCAGCTTTATAATTACCAGGAACTGTATCTTCAGGGACATATATTTTCATCCAGTATTGCCTAGATGTATTAGCAGATATATTAACCGGCTTATAATAATCTAAAATCTCAGGTAATATTTCAGTATTTTCGGAATCACCTTTATATTCTGTTCTTTTTTCAATCGAACTTACGATTCTTAAATCGATGTTCTCTGCAGAAATAATATTACCATTTTTATCTATTAAATCGGTCATACTTATTTTTACATTTTCTAAATTTTGTTTCGCATAAATAGCAAAGGTTACAGGTTCATACTCTCCTAAAGAAACAAAAGTAGATACAACATCAGTGCAATCAAATATTTCAGGAACAGTATCTGCATATACACGTTCCATATAATTTTTAGTAAAAATTAAAAAATCTTTATCAACATCATCAGAAGGCTGAACTGATAATTCAAAAATATCTTTACTTTGCTGTGCAGATACAAATGTAATAAATCCTATTATTACACTTAATACAAATACACTAAGCAAACCTATTTTTAATCTACCAAAGAACATAATTTTTCACCTCCAAATAATTTTGGCTGTTTAAAAAAATCCTGTCTATTATTATATCACCCTTTATATAATATTAACACATAAAAACAGAAATTTATTACATTTAATAAAAAATTATAAGTATATACCCCAAAAAGAAAAATAATATAGCAGTTAATAATTTTATTTTACCCAAATGTAATTTAACAAACTTGGAGAAATCCTCAGACGTAACACCAACTAAACCAAGTGCAAGTATAAAAAAAAGAGGGACTACAAACATAAAGTTATAAACAAAAAGATAAATAAAAGCTTTCATTTTCATAATATTTGGTAATTGCGTTAAATAAGCTACAGTAGGAAAATAAACCTGTCCGGTACAAACCGATTCCAAAATAGAAACTGCAAAACCTACAATAAACGCAATAAATATCAATCTGAATATGCTCTGTCTTTTCCCTCTTCCATTTTTATTTCTATATCCCATTCCTATCACTTTATGTATAAGAATCTTTATTTTGTAAGGTAACTGTAAAACTATATTTTTAGAATCTTTACTGCGTTTATAAATCATATAATCATACAAGTTAAAACCAGCTAATATAAATACGATAGAAATAATAACTTTATCAAAAATATCTGCAACCATTTTATATACAGAAAGCTTATAAAAAATAGAA
>JAGYNU010000093.1 GCA_018399975.1 Candidatus Omnitrophota bacterium | reverse complement strand
ATTATATTCCCTATCATTAACTATTTATTTATTAGATGTAGGAACTATTTATTTATTAGGCGTAGATTATGGTTGCCCTGAAATTGTTAATAATAAACCTAAAAGAGATAAAAAGAATAGACCTTTAACTCATTATTTTCAAGGAGAAGATAGAAACCATTCGGGAATAGGTAAATGTAATTATTATTATGAGAAAAATAAAGCTATTAAGGATTTTGGATGTTATGCTAAAGAAGAAAAAGTAAAAATATACAATGTAAGTCCTATTAGTAGAATACCTGAAGAAATATTTCCTAAAATAAGTTATAATGAATTTTTTAACAGAATAAAAGAAAAAAACTATAATCAGGATAAACTAAGGAAAGCTATTAAAGAAAAAGTTACTAAACTAAAATCAATAATTACAAATTCCTAATGAGAAAGCAAAGTTAAATATTACTATATTAACATACCAACATCCTACCGAAAAATAAGCAAAGATTAATTCATCCATTTCTTTCCATAAATTATTTAACTCAAAAAATAACATCTCATACCTCCTTTATTATTTTTGCCTCTTAAATTCTCTTGATTTTTGATAATGTATTATAACTGGTTCTTTACCATTTAAATAATGATAAGGTAATTCATTATTATGCATTATAACAGTAGCATACTGAGGTGGTAAAGTATAAATCTTTAAACCATTCTGTCCTTTTAGTGCAGTATCATTAACTGAACTCGGAAATTTTCCTTCTATTAATTTCTGTAACTTACGTTGTTCCCACGTTTGAATATCTTCTTTAACTGCTTCTTCATATTTATCTACTAACTCTAATACTTTATAGTTGTAACGCCATAACATCGTTCCACTTAAAAGGTCGTATCTATCTCCTTTACCATTCTTCCAATGTTCAAACCATGAAAGTCGATGATAAGCTAAATCATAATATCTCGGTATCTCAAACAATAACTGCGGAAATTTTACTATTTTTGCATCCACATCTATATAAATTATGTCAGATTTATACTTATTTAACATCTTTTTAATACAAGTAGCTTTATAAGCAGTGTTTTTATACCAATTGCCCTTATTTTCAATAGCTTCTACATCATAAGTTAAATTAAACTTATCTAAAGAAGGTTTTAGATAATTATTAAAAACTTCCTCGTATAAAGTATTTTTAGTATAATAACTGATTATTCTCATCATTTTCATGCTCCTTATAAAGTTTATATGCATTATTATGTAATTGCAAATAAGTCCAAAATAAACTATTGCATTCAGAATACTCCTTTATTATTCCCATATCTTTCGGTAAACAGACTCCGCCTACTCCTTTTCTACTTTCTTTTATATCAATATTAAACTTAGTATTACAAGCTTCCCTAACTTCATCAAAATCCAATCCTTTTTCTTTACATAATAAATAAATCTCCTGAGAAATCACAATCTCTGCGAACCTATACGCATTCTCTAAAGGTTTAGCTAAAGCTACTATCTCAGTATCATAAATATGTATTAAATCTTTATCCATAAAAGTAGTATAAAAATCCAATCCTCTTTGTAAAGATTCTTCATCAAAAGCTCCCATTAACCTATCTAAATTAAATACTTTATGTTCTGGGTCGTTAGGATTAAATCTATGAGGAAATAATAATAAAAACAAATCTTCATTAAATCCCGCTACCTCATCTAATCTATCGGGTTCTATAGTAGATTCAATTGATACTAAAGGGACCCCCTCATATTTATCTTCCCAAATACTCTTTAAATCTTTCAATACCGCTATTACTTGTTCAGTAGTATAAACTGCTATAATGTAAATATCGGCATTCTGAGAGGGTTTCTTTTTTACCCTATAGTTACCCTTTGTTAAAGTTTTACGCTTCTTAGAATCTATCTCAGAGCCTTCTATGGCTATCTCAGTAAGGTTTTTATCCTTTATCTGCTTTTCTAAAGAATCATAAATAGCAGTTCCTATAGTTCCCATACCTATGATGTTAATAAGCATTATTACCTCCTTTTAACAATCCACAATTCTCTTTTATTAGGTTTTCTAACTACTTTTTTAATTAACTCAAATCCTTTTTTATTTAATTTATCAAGTAACCAACCACCAGTAGCTATTACTTGGCTTTTTTCTATTAAAGTATTTTTGTCATTATTACTATTACATCTTAATTCTAATATTGCTATTTCTTTAGTATTATCTAATATCTTATAAAATAGTTCTTCATACTTATCTATAGGGAAATAATGTATTAAACCCATACAAGATACTATATCTGTTTTTTTAGGTGTATAATCTTCCCAAGAGCAATTATGTAGTTTAACATTATCTAATTCTAAATAATCTATAGCTTTTCTTCCTATATCTAAAACTCTATCTCTTATATCTATTCCTATTGCTTCTTTAGCTCCTCGTCTAATACCTTCTAAAGGAGAATAACCTGTTTGGCAACCTATATCTAAATAAGTTTTATCCTTAAATTTTACTACTTCATCTATAGCTTTCCATTTATATTTACAACATGTACTTAACCAATCGAAGTCTTTTCTTTTTATGTGAGCTCCTTGTTCTTTTTCTTTTATCATTATAGTTCTTATTAGATTTCTATATCCAGTAGTATTAGCATAACAATTATTTTTTACTATAATATTGCTATATTTTTTACCTTTATTATTTAAAGCAACGGTTCTATGAGCACCATCCTCTAATATCTTACATTTCTTACAATAATATAAAGGTGGGAATTCATCTATCTCTTCTGCTCTTTTTAACCATTTGTCATTTCTGGGAATATTAAGTATATACCAAAAAATCTTATGAGTTAAAGGAACATTTTTTACTATAGTATTATCTTCTAACTCATTTAATTTTAAACTATCATAATACGCTATTACTTTAGACATATTAACATCTCTCCTCTAAAATCAGCAAAATACTCTGCTAAGATTACAATGATTAGTAACCTCTATTTCAAGGTGTTTAGGAAAACTAAAAGGTTTCATAATATATTTACTCCGTAATCTTTTAAGAACTCTTTACATTTTTCTTTATCTATACAAAAATAAATTCCATCTTCTAATCTTTCTTTTTGTTCTTTATCTGATTGAGTAGGTCTTCCCGCTTCTCCCCTTTGAGTATAATTGCTAATGTTCTCATCATGTTTGGTAACACATACC
>JAGYNU010000092.1 GCA_018399975.1 Candidatus Omnitrophota bacterium | reverse complement strand
ATAGAGACCTTATAACCCAAAATACGCAGAAGACTGAAGAGAATAGAAATCTTATAAACCGAAATAGTGGTCTTATAAACCAGGTCTTAGAAGAACTCAAATCAAAAGTTAACCATAAGGATTTCGAAATCCTTCAAAAGAAAGTTACCTCCATCATAGATTGACAGAAGCTTAATTTTTATGGACTCAGTTTCTGAATCCTGATATCCCCACACCACAAATTTTACATTGCGATAAAATGAAAAATGCACAGATAGATATTTTGTGTTCTAATCTTTTGGCGTCCCGCTTTTTGCACCCCAGGGATGCACAAAAGGTTGGCATAGTGAAAAGTTTTTATATGTTAAGTTACATATATGTAAACATATATTCTTTCAATAATGCCACAATTTTTCTATAAACCATTTATTTTGAAGTAGTTAGCAAGTGTGTCCCCAAGACAGGGTGCTAATGTAGGGGGTAGGGGTAAAGTTGTTTGTTTCTTTTTTTAAGATAGATTTGACATTTAGGAGTTTATATGCTATCTTTTAAATACATAAAATAAGTTTTATTAATAAAATAAGCTTAGGTTTATGAGGAGATATGAGGATGAGAGAGTATAGTAGTAGGAATTTGGGATATTTTGTCTAAATTTATAACTGTACCGTATAACACGGTGCAGTTTTTTTGTTTAATGAAAAGGAGGTTTGAGATGAGAAGAATAGTTGTAATAAGTTTGCTTTTGTTATTTAGTAGTTTTATGTTAATTAAAGGAGCACAAGCTAGTGAGATTAGTAACCAAACTCCAAAAAGCATAGTATGGAATTATTTACATGCTATTTATGAAGTTTCTGATTCTTTGCCTTCCAATGCTGTAGGGGATGGTTTTTATGCACATGTAAAAGATGGACAACCTTCAACTGATAGAGATATAGGAGTAGGGGGCAATTTTGGAGGAATATTAGATCATGTTTCCGAAAAATATGAAGTAGAGCCGGGACCTGTTGCGAAGTACGAAAGGTGGGGCTATTGGAGTTTTGAGAGTGTTATTGTTTCTGTTAATCGGGAGTTAATAAATAGAGGATATGGAGATATACTTGAGAATTTAAGAGGTGATTTTATAGAGGAATTCGAATCATTTTTGCCTGAGAATTTTACAGGATGGGGAGAACCTTATCCTATTGATGAGTTACTTACAGAAGGCAGGGATGTTGAAGGCAGTTTAAAACAGGTAGATATTTATCCTGTAGCGGATGTAGCGGTGGATTTAGAGGAAGTTCCTCTTCCGTCTATAAATACCGGGTCTATGATTAGCCTTATGCAGGATTGGTATATAAAATCAAGAATATCCGGTGAAAGTACCAGTGATATAGGTGTTGCTTTAGACAAAGCAGTTGAACTTATTGAAAAAAAAGATTTTATAGATACGTTTGAAGATTATATAGGACATGATTATAGTAGTGTAAATGCAGAAGATTTGGTTACTTTGTTTTATTTTTCAGGAATTGCAGATAGATTAGAAAGTATAAATCCTTCCAGGCTTATTTTCGGTGGTTATGGATATTTATTGGATGAAATTGAAGCTATGGCTGGTAAGGAATTTTTTAAGAAAGAATGGAATCCGGAAGAAAGAAAAAGCGAGATTACTGTAAATAATGAACCTTCCGGTACTGAAATTTTAGATTACCTTACAAAGAGAATGGAATTGACCAGATTATTTCTTAGACCAATGTCGGAATATTATGGATATGACGTAGATAATAATCAATTGTTGGATTTGAGTGAACCAATTGATGCAGGTAAAGTATCTGCAGCGGTAACAGAGGTATTTAATCGAATAAGAACAGTAGGGTATGACCCTTTTGAAAAAGAATGGGTAGATGCAAATTATGAGAGTTTATTTAATTCTGCCAAAAATAGAGTGTTAAATTCTATAGAATTCGCAGTAGATTTAAAAGATAACGTAGGTAGTGCTTTTAATATTTCTCTTCCTATTGAAAAAGATACGCAGGAAGGATTAGAAGCTAGAAATTTTCTGAACACCTGGGGTTCTTTTGCCGTAGATTTAAAAGATTATGGAGTTAACAATCCTTTGGCTGAGGTAAGAAGTTTGTTGCCCGGAGGGGACAAGTCCAGTGTTCTTATTGAAAAAATTAATAGTTTATGGGAGGAAGTCGGTGAAGGAGATGGTATTGATATAAATAATGAGCTGGGAAGAAAAGCTTATACAGGTTTTGCTTTAATAACTTCAGAAATTTTATCTAGACCGAAGTATTATGGCATTACTGAAGGTGATTTCGATGCTGCTTTTGATAAAGTTTGTAGTATAATCACTACGGGAGTTGAGGAAGGATTAGTTGATGTAGTGGCTGATTATTTTGGTACAACTGCTTCTAATTTGGATTTAACAGACGGTATGATATCTGGTATTTATACTTTTTGGAACCAAGTTCTTGAGGTTAAAGGTATGGATTTTGTAAAAGAACATATAAATGTCAGAAAGGAAATAGCTGCTGCTATGCAGGAAGAAATTACAGGTACTTTTTCGCTAATGACACCTACATGGTTAAATATATTAAGAGCTTTTGAATCAAAACTTAATCCTGCTGATTTAGAAAACAGCAAAAATGATATTATAGCTGCTATACATGGTATATACAGCAGTGAAGTAGGAGCATTTACAGGGCCTTCGAGTGTAACCGACATTTTAGAAGTTTTACCTGATCCGTCAAGAGAAGCTTTAGAAGGTTTTTATCCGCCTTTACCACAGGTGGGACCTGTAGCAGATGCTCTTGCTGTGTCAGGAGAAAATGCTTTTGATAATGTTAACTTTGAATCATGTTCGGATATGGATATTGAAGATAACGATATTGTATCAGTTCCGATTAGTCCGGACGGATTTGATAGTTTTTTAATGATTAATTGATTTAATAATGAGTTTTTATGTATAAATTAAGATAATTTTTTAAGTGAGGAGATATGAGGATGAGAGAGTATAGTAGTAGGAATTTGGGATATTTTGTTTAATTTTATAGCTGTACCGTATAATATGGTGCAGTTTTTTGTTTAAAAGGAGGTATGGGATGAAGAGAGTTTTAATAATTAGTTTGGTTATTTTTATGGTGGTTGGAGTAGTTGGTGTAAGGAAATCTTATGCGGATAGAGTGGATGATTTGATAGAACAGTTGCTTAATGATAAAGATTCTTCTGTTCGGAGTAACGCCATAGAAGCTTTAGGAAAGATAGGCGAACCAGC
>JAGYNU010000091.1 GCA_018399975.1 Candidatus Omnitrophota bacterium | reverse complement strand
ACCACGGGTAAACCCGTGGTTTTCTGCGAAGGCGGACAAAACAAAAAACTTCCCCGCACCAAACATCTTGATGCGGGGATAATTCAATTTCTATTTATAAAAATTATTGCCACCATTTAACATTTAAATAAAAGAAAATCCTTCATCTGAGGAATCTGAACTTTCATCAATATCTTCAGCAGTAGTATCTTCCTGAAAATCTTCAGTGTCCTCTGTCGATTCTTCTATCTCGCCTGCTTTTTCTACCTTTTCTTTCATTAACAAACCAGGTTTAAAAACAGCTACGGCTTTAGGAGGAACAGGCACTTCTTCACCTGTGCGAGGATTTCTACCTTTTCTACCTTTACGATGTTTAACGCTAAAAACTCCAAAATTTCTTAATTCAACTCTATCCATTGAACTTAAAGCATCAATAATGGAATCCAAGGTCTTCTGGACTATTTCTTTTACCTCCACCTGCTTTACCCCAATTTCAGATGAAATCTTCATCACGATATCCTTCTTTGTCATAACATACCTCCTGATATAATTTTCAGATATAATCTTTGATTATACCTGTAATTCAAATACTCTGGCAATATTACCTGTTACAGCCTTAACTTCAACTATAACCTTATCTTCTATAATTAAATCTAATCAAGGTATCCTCTTTCTTTCTCTTTATAGGATGCCTTTTTCTAAAAACTAATTTAATTTTAAAGCAATATATAAACAAAGCTGTTTAAAACTACACATGAAAATATAATTATACAGGAAATAGTTATTTAAGTCAATTTCCAATTTCTATTTGTTCAATATGAAACTCCGGAATCTTTTTTAAAGATACTTCTACTTTATTTTTATACCGTAACTCATCCAACATTACTTTGTTATTCTCTAACAAAAAATCTATTACTTCAGGATGTAATTTAACCGTTATTTTTTTTATCTTATTATTTTTACCTATAAAATCCCTTATGTTTCTGATAGACTGAATGGCCACTGTAACTGTAGATTTAACTACCCCTTTACCTTTGCAATAGTAACATTCTTGATAGAACACACTTTTTATACTTTTTCTCGACCTTTGCCTTGTCATTTCAACTAACCCTGCTTTAGGCGAATACCAAAAATCCAATTCAGCTTTATCCGATTCCATTAGATATTTTATTCTATGTAATAATTTGCTGATATGTGTTTTTTGAGTCATATCGATAAAATCGATTATTATAATTCCACCTAAGTCCCTTAACTTTATCTGTTTTGTAATTTCATCGGCAGCTTGCATATTAACAGAAAAAGCAGTATCTTCTAATCCTTTATTCCCTACATAGCTACCACTATTAACATCAATGCTTACCAAACTTTCAGTAGGCTCAATTAAAATATATCCTCCTGATTTAAGTCTTACTTTCCTTTCATAAATAGTATCTACTTGTTTTTGAATACTAAATTCTTCAAAAATAGGTTTAGAATTTTTATAATAGCTTAATTTTTTTCGCATTGCATTGCCAAATTTCTTTAAAAAATGTGAACATCTTTTATATTCTAATTTAGAATCAATAAAAATCTTACCGACATTTTCAGACAACATATCACGCATCACCCTTAGAATAAGGTCTCTTTCTTCGTGTATCAAAGAAGGAGCTGTTTCAGATTCTGTCCGTTTTTCTATATTTTGCCATTGTTTAAACAAATATTTATATTCTTTTCTTAACTCTTTTTCTGTAGCATTTTCAGCCGAAGTGCGAAATATTAACCCCAATTTATTATCATTTCTAAACTTAGATGCTATATTTCTTAATTGTTTTCTTTTAGCTTTATCTTGTATCCTCTTTGAAATTCCTATGTGATTATCAAATGGCATAAGCACTAAATACCGTCCAGGCAAACTAATGTGAGTAGTTAATCTTGGACCTTTTGTATTAATAGGTTCCCTTACAATTTGAACTAAAATTTCTTGTTTTGGTTTTAACAAGCGAGTAATATCGCCATCTTTGCTTTTTTCTTTTTCCTTAATAATTTTTTTCCCTTCTAATAGTTCCTCATATTCAGATATTCTATGAGTTATCTCCGATATATATAAAAAACCATTCATGTCTAATCCTAAATCTACAAATGCCGCTTGCATACCGGGGATAACTGCTTCTACTTTACCTTTATAAATATTCCCGAATATACCTTTTTCTGATACTCTTTCTACATGGAAATCTTTCAGTTCTTTATTTTCTATTACAGCAACTCGAGTTTCACCAAATTCTACATTTATAAGAAAATCCTCCATATTTTTCACCTTCCCACTATTTTTTATATCATTGATGCTAAAGCTTTAGGATCCATACTTCTAGCCATAGCATCTTCATAAGTTATCTTATTCTGTTTATATAAATTAGATATAGATTTATTCATTGTGCGCATACCGCTTTCATGCCCTGTTTGTATAGCAGAATAAATTTGATGTGCTTTTTCTTCTCTAATCATAGATTTAACTGCATGATTGGCAATTAATACTTCGGTAGCAAGAACCCTTCCATTACTATTTGCTATAGGTATTAGTTCTTGGCCTATAACTCCGGCTAAAACAAAAGAAAGCTGCACCCTTACTTGTTGTTGTTTATATTCTGGAAAAACATCAATTATGCGGTTAATCGTTTGAACTGTATCGGAAGTATGTAATGTCGAAAGAACTAAATGGCCTGTTTCGGCAATATTTAAAGCCTGCTCGATGCTTTCTAAATCTCTTAATTCTCCAATTAATATTACATCCGGGTCCTGTCTTAATACATATTTCAGGGATTTTGTAAAAGAATCAGTATCTCTACCCACCTCTCTTTGTGTTATTAAAGCTTTTTTATTATTAAAAACGTATTCTATCGGGTCTTCGATAGTAACAATATGACAATGTTTTAATTCATTTATTCTATTTACCATTGCAGCTAAAGTTGTTGATTTTCCACTACCTGTAGTTCCGGTAACAAGGATTAAACCTTTTGGCTTTCGTATCATGGATTCCATAATATTTACAGGCAAACCAAGATTTTCAAAACTATCTATTATGTATGGTAAAGCACGCACTGCAGCCCCAATATTATCACGTTCTATAAACAAATTTAATCTAAACCTACCCAGTTTTTCTATACCAAAAGAAAAATCTAACTCTTTTTCGCGCTTAAATTTATCTATTAAATGCGAAGGAATAACATCAAACAACATTTTTTCTATGTCTTCTTTAGATAATTTATCATACAAAGTATCCATTAATAATTCGTCTGTCCTGATTTTAGGTGCAGAACCTACAGCTAAATGCAAGTCAGATGCTTCCCTATCTACCATATGTTTTAATAATTCCTTTAAATTCATAATACCACCTCCTTTAATGAGCGCACAACTTATGTCGTTTTACTC
>JAGYNU010000090.1 GCA_018399975.1 Candidatus Omnitrophota bacterium | reverse complement strand
TAGGACATAGGACATGAGAATGACAAATTACAAACAAATAACAAATTACAAATTACAAACAAATGACACCTGTCTGCCGAAAGGCAGAAGTAATAGAGCAGACAACAGAGAACAGACAATATTTTTATGAAATACGGAATATATGCGGATATACACGGTAATTTAGATGCTGCTAAAGTAGTAATAAAGTATTTAAAAGAGGAGACTGATTTTCTTTTATATGTTGGAGATATAGTAGGTTACGGTCCCGAGCCCAATGAATGTATAGAGTTAGTAAAAAATTGTACTTTAAAAATAGTTGCAGGTAATCATGATCAAGCTGTTGCAGGATTAATGGATATAGATTATTTTAGTTTTTATGCGAAAGAATCTATTTTATGGACGCAGGAAATTCTTAGAGGTGATTATAAGGATTTTCTTAGTAAACTAAAGTTAGTTCTTATTATTAATGAAAATATTACTTTAGTTCATAGTTCTTTAGACAATCCTTCTGGATTTGATTATATTGTTGATGTTGCTGGGAGTATCGAAACTTTTAGAAAATTAACTACAAGAATATGTTTTATAGGGCATACACATATACCTATGATTTTTAGAAAGAAAGACATGTCTCAAGAATTACCTCTTGCAAAAACTGTAAAAGGTGATTTTAAAGAAGAACTAAAGCCAGGATATAAATATATAGTTAATGTTGGAAGCGTTGGACAACCGAGAGATGGTAATCCTAAAGCATGTTGTGTTATTTATGATACTGAAAAAGATACTTTAAAATTCAAAAGATTAGATTATCCTATAACTAATGTTCAAAAAAAGATTATAGAAAAAAAAATGCCACAGTTTTTGTCTATTAGGTTGAGTAAAGGTTATTAATTTGTTAAATTATTGTATATATTAATATTAATTTTTAAAAGGTGGTTATATGAATAATAAATTTAGGAATATAGTTATATTTGTTTTGTGTATTAATATTTTAGGTTGTTCTACATTACGTGAGAAATTTGTCCGAAAAAAAGAACCAGAAGAAGTGAAACCAATTGTAAATATAGAAGAATACTCCAATAAGATTAATACAAAAGAATTATATAAAAAGCATTTTGTGTTTTGGAAATATTGGCATGAAGAGTTAATAAATGTTTTGGGCGGGAATAAAAAGAAACAAAAACAGTGCTACAATGAAATTTTAGCAGAATTAAAAGCAATGGCTTCATATTTGCAGCAGCAAAAAGCTGAAATTCTTCAAGGTTATATAAAAGAAATTGAAGAATTAGAAAATGATGTAAATTCGCCTGTATTAAGTCAAGTGGAAGTACATAGAATAAAAATAGCATTAAAACAGTATAAACGTATAATCGATAACGAATTTTCTTTATATAAAGTGAAAGATTGGATCCTTGAATCACAATGATATACTTATAAATTAAGGTTTGCTTTATGAAAGTTGAAAAGATTGTTACGGAATTGATGGAATCTAATTGTTACATTTTAATTGATGAAAATAGCAAAGAAGCTATATTAATAGATCCGGGTGGAGCTAAAGATATTATACAGGATAAAAAAAAAGCGCTGGGTATAGAGTTTAAATATATAATCAATACTCACGGGCATGTTGATCATATAGCAGGTGATAAAGATTATATGTTACCTGTATATATACATGAATATGATGTTTCTTTTTTGACCGACCCTTCCAAAAATTTGTCTGAGTTGTTAGGTATATCAATTGTTGTAGAAAATACAGTTAATAAATTAAAAGATAAAAGTGTTGTAAATGTAGGAAATATCTCAGTTGAAGTGATTCATACACCTGGGCACACTCCAGGCAGTATTTGTTTAAAAACTGACGCGATTTTATTTACAGGTGATACTTTATTTTTTGAAGGAATAGGCAGGACAGACTTGCCTGGTAGCTCATTTGAAAAATTGAAAAATTCTATTCTAAAAAGATTATTTGTTATGGATAATAATATAAAAATTTATCCTGGACATGGAATTACCTCTAGTATAGGATATGAAAAAAATAATAACCCTTTTGTCAAATCTTGGTAACAGCTTATGGAAGGTTTAGTAGATGAGTTTTTAGATTTTATAGTTGTAGAAAAAGGATTATCTAAAAATACTTTAAAAGCGTACTCATCGGATTTGATTAAATTCGCTGATTATTTAGAGGAAAATAAATTATCTTTTGATAAAATTAATAGAAAAGATATAGAAAATTTTGTATTATCACTAAAAGATCACAAATTAGAACCAACAACGATATATAGAGTTATAGCAGCGATAAAATCATTTTATAAATATTTAGTTTTACACGGTTTCTTATCGAATAATCCTGTAAAAATAGTAAGATTTCCAAAATTATGGAAGAAACTGCCTGAAGTGTTAACTCAAACAGAGATTGAGAAAATATTAAATGCACCAAATACAAAAGATATAATTGATATTAGAGATCGGTCGATTTTAGAACTTATGTATGCTACAGGCATGAGGGTTTCAGAAGTTGTAGGCTTAAAAGTTAATGATATAGATATAGATTTAGGCATTTTAAAGTGTTATGGGAAAGGAGGTAAAGAAAGAATTTTGCCGTTAGGAAGCAAAGCGTGTAAAGCTATAATACGATATTTAGATAAAAGTAGGCCAAAATTAGCAAAAAGTAAATCTAAATCTGATTTATTTTTGAATAGATTAGGTAAAGGAATTTCAAGGCAATCTATATGGAAGATAGTTAAAAAATATAAAAAAAAATGTAATATTAAGAAAAATGTTACTCCTCATACTTTCAGGCATTCTTTTGCTACACATTTACTGGAAAGAGGGGCTGATATAATAATAGTTCAAGAGTTATTGGGGCATTCTGATATTTCTACTACTCAGGTTTATACCCATATGAACAAAGATAGATTAAAATCTTTGCATAAAAAATATCATCCAAGAGGATAAAGGGCTGCAGGCTACAGGTAACAAGTAACAGGTAACCCCGTAGAAATAAGATTTCACGGGGCAAGCAAGATACAAGTAACAACAAATTTCTAATTGCTCTAATTGACCTAAAAAAACAAGATACAAGAAACAAGATACAAGTAACAAGAAAGATACAATAACCAAGAAACAAGATACAAATAAATTCCAAATTACAATAACCAAATAAAATCAGAGACAAACAAGTGAAATGAGGACACCACTTAGTGAACACCTGCCCGCCAATGTTTGTGGCGGAATACAAATAAATTACAAATTTCTAATTACTAATTGACCTAAATTAGTTCATAGCTCATAGCTCTTAGCTCATAGTAAAGAAAAAAACAAGAAACAAGGTACAAGCTGCAAGATACAAGAAACAAGATACAAGATACAAACAAATTACAAACAATATACAATAAACAAGTAACAAGTCGCAGGCTGCAGGCTACAAGCTACAAGTAACAGGTAACAAGTCGCAGGTAACAGGTTGCAAGACATAGGACATAGCCCGTGAACCGTACTTCGTTCTGGTTTCCCC
>JAGYNU010000009.1 GCA_018399975.1 Candidatus Omnitrophota bacterium | reverse complement strand
AAGAAAAACGTAAAGTTTTCCGTCAAACATTCTATGATACCTTAAGTAAAGCAGTTAAAAAATATAATATAAAATCACTAATCCAGGGCACTATAGCTGCAGATATAATAGAAACCAAAGGTAAAATCAAAACTCAACATAATATTTTATCGCAAATCGGTATTAATCCAGAAGAACAGTTTGGATTTAAAGTTATCGAACCTTTAAGAGAAATATTTAAATATCAGGTTCGTGAAGTGGCAAAAGAGTTAGGATTTTCTTCAGAAGTTTACGCACAGATGCCATTTCCTGGCCCCGGCCTTGCTACAAGGATAATAGGAGAGGTAACACCTGAAAAAACTGAAATTTTGAGAAAAGCAACTGAAATAGTAGAAGAAGAAATAGTCAAACTTAAACCTTTCCAAGCTTTTGCAGTTTTGTTAAATGATAAAGCAACAGGTATTAGAAATAAGGAAAGGTCTTTTGGGAATATTATTGTCATAAGGTCTGTTGAAAGTAAGGATGCTATAACTGCTTCTGTAACTAAAATTCCTTGGGAAATTTTAAAAAAGATAAGGGATAGGGTTATAGAAACTATTCCTTCTGTTATTAAGGTATTATTTGATATAACACCTAAACCACCGAGTACAATTGAATATATATAAAAAAAAGAGTTAGAAAGTAAAGAATAGAAGGGAAGATAAAATTAAAATCTTTTTACTCGCTACTTTTGAAAAATCTATGTTGATATACAAAAAAAGTACGAAAATTAACCACATTAATTGAAGGAGCAAAGATGGAAGAAAATTGTGGTGTTTTTGGGATTTATTCAGATAAGGATTGCATAAACGATATTTATTTGGGTATTGATTTTTTGCAACATAGGGGGCAAGAGTATTGTGGGATTGCAACTGTTAATAATGATGATATGAGTATTGTTACTCATTATGGCAGAGTTGGTGAAAGGTTTACAGAACAGGAGTTAGAGTATCTTTCGGGGAATTTTGGTATAGGGCATGTAAGTTTAAAAGACCGTCAGCCTATAAAATTACAAAGCAGGTTGGGCGATTTTTGTTCTTGTTTTAATGGGAATGTTTTAAATGATGCAGAGTTAATTGCCGATTTAAAAAGTAGAGGCCATTCTTTTTCTGCTACTAACCAAGTTGAATTAATATCAAAAATTGTTGGAGAAGGAAGTACTTTAGTTAATGGCATAAAATTATTATCAGAGAAAGTTGAAGGTTCTTATTCTCTTTTACTTTTAACCAAAGATGGTATATATGCAGTAAGAGATTCGTATGGTTTTAAACCTTTAATTTTAGGTAAAGGAAATTATAATTTTGCGGTTGCAAGTGAATCACGGGCTATTGAAAATTTGGATATGCAGATAGAAAGAGATGTAGAACCAGGTGAAATTGTTTTTATAAATAAAAATGGATTTAAAACTGTAGATAAAGTAATTTCAAAAAGAACAGCGCACTGTGCTTTTGAATGGGCATATACTGCAAGTATAGATTCAAAAATAGATGGGATACATGTTAAAAAAGTTCGGAGTAATTTGGGAGAAAAGTTAGCTGAAAGAGATGAGAGAGAAGGGGGTATTAAGGCAGATTGCGTTGCTCCTGTCCCAATGTCTGGAATCGGACAAGCATTAGGATATCATAAAAAATCCAAAATTCAATACCAGGATGTATTTTTGTATAATCGTTATGCTGACCGTAGTTATACTATGGCAACACAAGTTGCAAGGGATAAAATGGCTAAACGTAAATTGGCTGTAATCAAACAAGCTGTAATGGGTAAAAAAATTGTGCTTTGTGACGATTCCATTGTTAGAGGAACTCAGATACTAAATAAAGTACGTGAGTTAAAAAAAGCAGGGGCTAAAGAAGTTCATGTAAGAATTGCTTGTCCTCCTATTATGTATCCATGTGCTTTTGATATTTCTACTAGGACATATGAAGAGTTAGCAGCTCGTTCTATAATAAAAGAAGGACAATTAGATTCTATAGATAAACTTAATAAAATTGAAAAAACTATTGCTGAACGTATAAACGCTGATTCTGTTAAGTATAATACCTTAGATAGTTTTATTTCTGCTATTGGTTTGCCTGAAGACAAACTTTGCCTTGCTTGCTGGAATGGTGTGCTGCCTAATAAGGAGTAGGATAAAGATGAATGATGCGGTTTTAATGTTAAAGAATGGTTCTATATATAAGGGAATATCTGCAGGTATAAACGGAGAAAAAATAGGATGGGTTAGTTTTTACACTGGGATTGTAGGATATCAAGAAGTTATTAGTAGTCCTGTTAATGCCGGCAGAATTTTGGTTATGACTTATCCTTTAATCGGCAATTACGGGACTGCAAAAAAATTTATGGAATCTAAACAAGCATGGGCCAACGGATTGATTATTAAAGAAGAATCCAGAATAGATAGCAACTGGCAATCCGAAGAAAATTTTAAAGATTTTTTAAAGAAAAACAACATTTTATGCATACAAGATATTGATACCAGAACTTTAATGGTTGAACTAAGAGAAAAAGGCGAGCAATTTGGTATAATTTCAACAAAGGATTTTGATAAAAAAAATCTTAAGAATAAAATTAATAAATTAAGAAATAAAAAAACATATAATCTTAGCGAAATTTCTGTTAAAAAAATAACTAAGCTTAAAACTAAACAATCTTTGTCAGTAGGAATACTCGATATAGGCGTTACGAACAGTCTTATTAATCAACTCAAAGATCTTAAATGTAAAATTACTGTTCTTCCATATAAAACTAATCATAATGAGATATCAAAACAAGGTCTAAATAAATTAATTATATCGGATGGGCCGGAGATGGATAAAGAATTGTCTTTGGTATCTAATACGTTAAAAAGTTTAATTGGTAAGATTCCTATATTAGGAATAGGGGCAGGGTGTCATGTTCTTGCTAAAGCTTTAGGGGCGGATATAAAAAAAATGCATTTGGGACATCATGGGCTAAATTATCCTGTTATAAAATCTGATTCTTTAAAAGGGAAAATCACTGAGCAAAATCATAGTTTTGGAATAGATGAGGATTCTCTTAATGATAAAGATATAAAAGTTACTTGGCGAAACTTAAATGATAATACAATAGAAGGCATTGAAAATAAAAAATTAAAGGTTACAGGATACCAGTTTAGTTTATCTTCTCCAGGGTTGGGAGAAGCCAATTCTTTTTTAAAAGAATTTGTTTATGACATAGATACCAGATAACAGTAACCAGATACCAGAAAATACAAAGAGAAAAAAATGGAAGAATTTAGATTTGATTTTGAAAATCTTAAAGTTTATCAGAAAGCACTGTGTCTTATCAATAAAGTATTTAAAATCATAAAAGAGCTACCTAAGGAATACAGATACTCCATAGGTGATAATTTATTAAGAGCCTCTTTGTCTATAGCAAATAACATAGCCGAAGGAAATGATAAAAAATCACTTAAAGAAAAATTGCGTTATTTTAGAATATCATCTGATTCTGCTAGAGAATGTGCTTCAGTATTTATTGTTTTAAATCAACAAAAGTTAATTACTAAAGAAATATTCCAAGAGTTAAGAAAAGATGTTCGAGAAATCACTAGTATGCTTAAAGGATTCTCAAAATAAAAATTATTCTTCTGGTTTCTGTAATCTGAAATCTGGTTACTATCAAACGTAGTGAGGTAAAATGCCGAAAAGAAAAGATATTAAGAAAATTTTAATAATTGGTTCTGGACCTATTGTTATAGGTCAGGCTTGTGAGTTTGATTATTCGGGTTCACAGGCATGTAAGGCTTTAAAGGAAGAGGGCTATAAAACAGTACTTGTAAATTCTAATCCTGCGACTATAATGACTGATCCCGAAATGGCAGACAGAACTTATATTGAACCTTTAACTGTGGATATTTTAGCTAAAATTATTGAAAAAGAGAAGCCAGATGCAATTCTTCCTACTCTCGGTGGACAAACGGGTCTAAATTTAGCTACATTTTTAAGTAAAGAAGGTATACTTGATAAATATAAAGTTGAAGCTATAGGAGCTAGCGTAGAGGCTATTGCTCGGGCTGAAGATAGAGATTTATTTAGGCAGACTATGAGGGAAATCGGTATTAGAGTTCCTAAAAGTGGAATTGCTAATACTATTGAAGAAGGTATGAAAATAGGAACAAAAATAGGTTTTCCTTTGATACTTAGGCCAGCTTATACTCTTGGGGGGACAGGTGGGGCTATTGCTTATAATAAAGAAGAATTAAGAGATTTTCTTGCTAATGCTATAGATGTATCTCCTGTGGGCCAAGTTTTAGTAGAACAGTCTGTATTGGGTTGGAAAGAGATAGAGTTTGAGGTTATGCGGGATTGCGCAGATAATGTTATTATTGTTACTTCTATGGAAAATGTAGATCCTATGGGAGTTCATACTGGAGATAGTATAGTGGTAGCTCCTTCGCAAACTCTTACAACTGAAGAATATAAAGATTTTGTTAATTTATGTAAAAAAATAATACGTAAAATTGATATAAGAGGTGGTGGAACAAATATTCAGTTTGCGCAAAATCCAGATACTGGAGAAATTGTAATTATAGAAATAAATCCGCGTCTTTCCAGAAGTTCTGCTCTTGCCAGCAAAGCTACTGGGTTTCCTATTGCAAGGGTGGCTACAAAATTAGCTGTAGGACTAACTCTCCCAGAGGTTACAAACCAAATAACAGGTAAAACAACTACATTTTTTGAACCTACTGTAGATTATTGCGTATTTAAAATATGTCGGTTTACATTTGAAAAATTTCCTGAAGCACAAACAACACTTAATACCTCTATGAAAGCAGTAGGCGAAGCAATGTCTATAGGCAGAAATTTTAAGGAAGCCCTGCAAAAAGGTATACGCTCTACAGAAATTCAAAGATATGGTTTGGGTGCCGATGGTAAGGATATATCAGAAGAATTGCAAAAAGATTTAAATATCATAAAGCAGAAAATTAAAAAGCCAAATGATGAAAGATTTTTCTATATCAGATATGGGTTTAAAGCCGGGTTGACAGTAGATGAAATATATAGGCTTTCAAAAATAGACAGATGGTTTTTAAATAATATTAAAGAACTTGTGGAAATGGAAGAAGAAATCAGGTTGCAGGCCACAAGCCTCAAGTCTCAAGCTAAAAATAAAAGAAGTAGTAAAAACTTGCAACCTGAGACTTATAGCTTGAGTCCTGAATTGCTTTTAAAGGCTAAAAAGAACGGGTTCAGTGATGTGCAATTAGCTCATATACTAAAAACAAAAGAAGAAAAAATAAGAAAATTAAGAAAGAAATGCAAAATTTTCCCTGTATTCAAACCTGTTGATACATGTGCTGGAGAATTTCATGCTGTTCAACCTTATTATTATTCTACATATGAAACTAAAAATGAATCTATTTCTTCTAAGAATAAAAAAGTTTTAATCTTAGGAGGAGGCCCTAATAGAATCGGACAAGGTATAGAATTTGATTATTGTTGTTGTCACGCTTCCTATGCCTTAAGAGAAGAAGGATTAGATAGTATTATGATAAATTGCAATCCGGAAACTGTATCAACTGATTATGATACTTCTAATAAACTATATTTTGAACCTTTAACGGTGGAAGATGTATTGAATGTTGTTAATGTTGAAAAACCTATTGGTATAATTGTTCAGTTTGGAGGGCAAACGCCTCTTACTATTTCTACTGCCTTAGAAAAAGAAGGAGTAAAAATACTGGGGACTAGTTCTGATTCGATAGATAGGGCCGAAGATAGAAAACGTTTTAGAATATTGCTAAACAAATTGAATTTAATCCAAACTGAAAGTGATACGGCAATATCTTTAAAAGAAGCAAAAGAAATAGCTGATAGAATAGGATATCCTGTAGTTGTAAGGCCTTCCTATGTTTTAGGTGGCAGAGCTATGGAAATAGTTTATGACGATGAAGAACTGGGTAATTTTATGGATAAAGCTGTAGAAGCTTCTCCAGAGAAACCTGTTTTGATAGATAAATTTTTAGAAGATGCAATTGAGGTTGATGTAGATGCTGTAGCTGATGGTAAAAATTGCGTAATAGCTGGGATAATGGAACATATTGAAGAGGCAGGTATCCATTCCGGAGACAGTGCTATGGTTTTACCTCCGCATACTTTAAAAGATGATATTATAAAAAGAATAAAGAAAAACACTTATGCCTTAGCAAAAGAATTAAAAGTTAAGGGTTTGCTTAATATACAATATGCTGTAAGACACAACACAATTTATATATTGGAAGTAAACCCAAGGGCTTCACGTACTGTCCCTTTGATTTCAAAAGCTACTGGTGTGCCCTGGGCAAAAATAGCTACTAAGGTAATGTTAGGTAAGACATTGAAAGAATTAAAAGTAGATAAAGAGATAGAAATTTCTCATGTAGTGGTTAAGGAGTCTGTATTTCCTTTTGCCAGATTTCCTGGAGTTGATGCTATTTTAGGGCCTGAAATGAAATCCACAGGAGAAGTAATGGGAATAGATTCTACATTTGGATTAGCTTATGCTAAAAGTCAAATTGCTGCAGGACAAATATTACCATTAAAAGGAAACGTACTTATTACAGTAAAAGACGAAGATAAAAGAAAAATAGTTTTTGTTGCTAAAAAATTAGCTGACTTAGGTTTTAACTTATTCGCTACAAAAGGGACTGCTAAGGTATTAAAGCAAAATAACTTAGATGTAAATATAGCTTCAAAACTACATGAATCAAGACCTCATATTGTTGATTTGATTAAAGACGGAAAACTTAACTTGATTATCAATACTCCTCAAGGTAAACTTACTAAAAAAGATGAAACTATAATAAGAAGTACTGCTGTGCTTCATAATATGCCGCTTGTAACAACAATTGCCGGTGCACAGGCTACTGTAAATGGCATTGAAACTCTTATAAAAGAGAAAGAATCGGTTAAGGCTTTACAGGAATATCATAAGAGAATACAAAAATCAGAAGTCAGAAATCAGAAATCAGAAGACAGCTGATATATGTTTTTAATCTAATATCTGTACTGCCTGTATTGTTAAAGCTTTTTCTATTCTCTGTATTTTTTTAGTCTAATCGAATCAAGTGATTAAATGTTATAATTTTTAATTGTTTTTTTCTGTATTTTGTAGTTTGTCTACTGTTATCTAACCGAACTAAGTGAGGTTTATATGTGTGGAATAATAGGTTATACGGGAAATAAAAATGTTACTTCTGTAATATTAAAAGGCTTAAAAAACTTAGAATACAGAGGATATGACTCCGCAGGTATAGCTGTTTTAGATAATAAAAAAATCTTTATTTCCAAATTTAAAGGCAGAATTTCAGATTTAGAAAATTCACTTAAAAAAATCAAAATTAAAAGTCAAATAGGGTTGGGGCACACAAGGTGGGCTACACACGGAGAACCTTCCAAAAAGAACGCTCATCCGCATACTGATTGTTTTGGTAAAATTGCATTAGTTCATAACGGCATAATTGAAAATCACGATAAGTTAAGAAAAGAATTAAAAGAAAAAGGCTGCAAGTTTAAATCTGAAACGGATACAGAAGTTATTGCTCATCTTATAAGCAAATTCTACAAAAAAAGTTTAAGAAAAGCTCTAATTAAAACTCTAAAAAAATTAAAAGGTTCTTATGCCTTAGCGATAATAAACACTGATAACCCTGAAAAACTGTTAACTGCAAGATGTGATTCTCCTTTGATTATCGGTAAAGGCAAAAATGAAAATTTTATAGCATCGGATGCTCCTGCAATTCTAGAACATACTAAAAAGGTAATATATTTAAAAGATTATCAAGTGGCTGAAATTAGCAAAAATAAAGTCGAGGTTTTTAACTTTAAAAACAAAAAGATTCCTTATAAGGTTAACACTTTAGCTTACGATAAAGAATCTGCCGAAAAAAAAGGATACAAACATTATATGTTAAAAGAAATTTACGAGCAGCCTAAAATCTTATCTACCCTGTTTGCTCAGTACTTAACTCCTTCGGGAAGAACTAAATTTACCAACTTGAATTTAAAAAGGGACTTTCTAAAAAATATTAAAAAAATAACGATTGTAGCCTGCGGGACAGCTTATCATGCCGGGTTAGTCGGAAAATACATCATAGAATCTCTAACCGATATACCGGTGGAAGTAGATTTATCCAGCGAATTCAGATATAGAAATCCTATTATAAAGAAAAAATCTCTTTTTATTGCAATCAGTCAATCCGGAGAAACAGCAGATACATTAGCAGCTATAAGAAAAATTAAACAACATAATGTTAAAATTCTTTCAATTTGTAACGTATTAGGTTCATCTTTAACCAGAGAATCAAATTCTATCATTTATACTCATGCAGGCCCGGAAATAGGAGTAGCTTCAACTAAAGCTTACACAGCACAACTGATGGTTTTATATTTATTAACCTTACATCTAGCAACCTTAAAAAATATCTTAGATAAAACTAAATTGAAAAAAATAATTTCATCGCTAAAAAAAATCCCCCATTTACAAAAACAAATATTACGAAACGACAAAAAAATCAAGAATATAGCCAAAAGACATCTTCATTTCGGAGCTTTTTTATATTTAGGCAGAAACATAAATTTCCCTACAGCACTGGAAGGTGCTTTGAAACTAAAAGAAATTTCTTATATTCCTGCCGAAGGTTATGCCGCAGGAGAAATGAAACATGGGCCTATTGCATTAATAGATGAGTATCGAGCTGTAGTATGTATAGCAAATAATTCTTTAATTTACGAAAAAATGGTCTCTAATATCAGAGAAATACTTGCCCGTCGGGGTAAAATTGTAGTAATCGCAACCAAAGGTAATAAAAATATTAAAAAATATGTAAAAGAAATAATTTATATACCAAAAATTGAAAATTTATTTTCTCCTTTACTTGTAACTGTTACTTTACAACTTTTTGCTTATTATATAGCTCAGATTAAAGGATATGATGTGGATAAACCCCGAAATCTTGCTAAGTCAGTAACGGTAGAATAAATAAAATTAAATTTTAAGAATAATGGTCGTATAATAATTTGATAATTAATTTTTAAAAAGTAATGTTATGAAAAATATTCCTATTAAGTTAATAATATGTAAAGATAAAAGTGAAGTTGCCAAAAAATCTGCTGATATTTTTGCAGATGAAATCCGAAATAATCCAAGTATGGTATTAGGATTGGCTACAGGAAGTACTCCTATAGATATGTATAAAGAATTAATCCGCCTACATAAAAAAGAAGGCCTTGACTTTTCTAAGGTAGTCAGTTTTAATCTTGATGAATATTTGGGACTTGCTCCAGATCATAACCAAAGTTACCGCTATTTTATGGATAATACTTTTTTTAATCATATCAACATAAAAAAATCCAATACTTATGTTTTAAACGGATTATCTAAAAATCCTGAAGAGGAATGCAAAAAATTTGAGAATGCTATTAAAAAATCAGGAGGGATAGATTTGCAACTGTTAGGTATTGGAGCAAATGGGCATATAGCATTTAATGAACCTGGGTCTAGTTTAAATTCAAGGACTCGGATTGTAGATTTGACTCAAAAGACCATAAATGATAATTCACGTTTTTTTGAAAAGAAATCCGATGTTCCATGCCAAGCACTCACCATGGGTATAGCTTCTATCTTGGAATCTAAAAAGATTGTTTTGTTAGCTACTGGGGAGGGCAAATCTACTGCTGTTAAAAAAGCTCTTAATGGGCCTGTAACTTCTAAAGTTCCAGCATCTTATTTACAGAACCATATAGACTGTACTTTTATTATAGATAAAGCAGCTGCTTTAAAATTAAAGGGATAGTGATGGTTAAAAAGAAAGGTTTTGATAACGATAAGTATTTAAAAGAGCAAACCCAAGCTATTTTGGAGTATGTGAAGAAATGTGAAAATAAGTTATATTTAGAGTTTGGAGGTAAATTAGTTTTTGACTACCATGCTTCACGGGTTTTACCTGGTTTTGATCCGAACGTTAAAGTTCGTCTTTTGCAACAACTAAAAGATAAAGCTGATATTATACTTTGTATTTATGCAGGAGATATAGAAAAGAAGAAAGTAAGAGCGGATTTTGGTATAACTTATGATGTCGATGCTTTAAAACTTATTAATGATTTAAAAGAATGGGGCCTTCAGGTAAAAGCTGTTGTGATAACTCGTTTTAAAAGACAGCCAGCGACTAAAATTTTCAAAAATAAATTAGAACGACAAAATATCAAAGTATATACTCATCGATTTACAAAAGGATATCCTACTGATATAGATTTGATTGTTAGTGATGAGGGCTATGGTGTAAATAAATATATTAAAACTGAGAGACAATTGGTTGTTGTTACAGGGCCAGGGCCAGGTAGTGGAAAATTATCTACATGCCTTTCGCAACTATATCACGATTATAAAAAAGGTAGAAGAAGTGGATATGCTAAATTTGAGACCTTTCCTATATGGAATTTGCCTTTAGAACATCCAGTAAATATAGCTTATGAGGCAGCAACTGCTGATTTGAAAGATTATAATTTAATAGATCCGTTTCACTTTGAAGCATATGGTGAAAAAGCTATAAATTATAATAGAGATGTTGAGGCCTTTCCTTTACTTGAAAGAATATTGAAGAAGATTACTAAAGATAAATCTGTGTATAAGTCTCCGACAGATATGAGTGTTAATAGAGCTGGTTTTGGAATAATAGATGATAATGTTGTTAGAGAAGCCGCTAAACAAGAAGTTATAAGGAGATTCTTTAGATATAGTTGCGAGTATGTTATGGGAGTTATAAACAGAGATGTGGTGGAAAAAGTAGAACTTTTAATGGAAAGGCTTGATGTTAATATAGAAGATAGATGCGTTGTGAAACCTGCAAGAAAAGCAGCACAGGAAGCCCGTAAAAAAGAAAAGGGTAAAGGCGATATTTTTTGTGGAGCCGCCTTAGAATTAAAAGATGGTATTATTATAAAAGGAAAAAATTCTCCCTTAATGCATGCATCTTCTAGTCTTATTTTAAACTCTATTAAGAAATTGTCGGACATTCCGGACAAAATTCATCTTTTATCTCCTAACATAATAGCATCTATATCAAATTTTAAGAAAAATATTTCTGGTATAAAAACAATAAGTTTAGATTTAGAGGAAACATTAATAGCTCTTAGTATAAGTGCAGCTACAAATCCTGCTGCACAAGTAGCCATAGATAAATTAAAAGAACTTAAGGATTGTGAAATGCATATGACTCATATTCCCAGTTCTGGAGATGAAGCAGGGTTAAGAAAGTTAGGAATTAATCTTACTACTGATCCTAATTTTTCAACAAAAGATTTATTTTTAGCTTAGAAAATTTTTAGAATAACAATATTAAGGTTTAAGATATAGTAAAATACTGTTTAAAACGCGATAGGAGGCACAGATGGAAGGTGGTAAAACAATTGTGACAAAAGCATTAGCTGAGGAATTAGGTCTTTCTAATGAAGAATATGAGAAAATTAAAGAATTGCTTGGGCGCGAACCTAATTATACAGAATTAGGAATGTTTTCTGCGATGTGGAGTGAGCATTGTTCCTATAAAACATCAAAGCCGGTATTAAAAAACTTCCCGACTACCGGTCCTCAGGTTTTGCAGGGGCCAGGAGAAAATGCTGGCATAGTAGATATAGGAAATGATTTTGCTGTAGTATTTAAGATTGAGTCTCATAATCATCCTTCGGCGGTAGAACCATACGAAGCTTCTGCAACTGGAGGAGGAGGTTGCATACGCGACATATCAGTTATGGGAGCAGAGCCTGTAGCATTACTTGATTCTTTAAGGTTGGGTAAGATAGAAAGCGAAAAAGTTCAGCATCTTTTAAAAGAAATATCAAGGGGGTTTACCGATTATGCTAATATAGTAGAAATCCCTGTAATGGGTGGCGAAATTTATTTTGATGAATCTTATGAAGGGAACCCTCTGGTTAATGCTATGACTGTAGGTATAGTAAAACATAAAGATATAGTTAAGGCCAGAGCGAGCGGTATAAACAATTTAGTGCTCATTATTGGAGGGGCTACAGGAAGAGACGGGGTGGAAGGTGCGGCATTTGCTTCTAGCGGTTTAAATGAAGAAGCAGAAGCAAAAAGTTCTGCAGTAGCTATCGGAGACCCTCAAATGGGAAAGCTATTACGCAAAGCAGTGTTAGATTTAATCCAATCTAATTTAATTATCGGGATACAAGATATGGGGGCAGCAGGTTTAACCTGTTCAACTTCTGAAACTGCTTATAAAGCAGGGACAGGCATGGAAATTGATGTTTCCTTAGTTTCACGTAAAGAAGACAGTATGAACCCTTATGAAGTAATGCTTTCTGAATCTCAGGAGAGAATGTTGATAATCATTGACAAAAATAAGCTAAATCAAGTAAAAAATCTTTTAAATAAATGGGATATTCCTTTATCTGTGATTGGTAAAGTGACAAATGATAAAATTTTAAGAGTAAAAGAAGGACAAAATACAGTGGCTGAGGTTCCTGCAAGTGCTTTAATTGAAGCACCTGTATATTATAAAAAAGATTCAAAACCTAAATATATTGATGAAATTTCCAAATTAGAGTTATCTGATATTAATGAACCTGATAATTATAATGAAGTTTTACTAAGACTTTTATCTAATCCTACTATAGCAAGTAAACAGTGGGTTTATGAGAAAGGTGACGCAAAGTTAAACAGAAATTTGTGCGTTACTCCTGGTCACGATGCCGGAGTTTATTATATTAAAGAAATTGAAAAGGCCATTGCAGCAACTGTTAATTGTAATGGAACATACTGTTATCTTGACCCGTTTGCCGGTGGAGCAATCGCAGTAGCTGAATCAGCAAGAAATTTAGTTTGTATGGGAGCTAAACCTTTAGCTATTACAGACGGGCTTAATTTCGGCAACCCTGATAAACCGGAAATATTCTGGCAATTCAAACAATCCGTTTTGGGAATATCCAAGGCCTGTGAAACTTTTAATACTCCTGTAATAAGCGGGAATGTAAGCTTTAATAACGAAAATCCACGAGGTTCGATTGACCCAACTCCGATTATAGGGATGGTAGGTTTAATAGAAGACGTTTCTAAGATTACAACGCAAGATTTTAAAAACGAAAATGATTCAATCTTTCTTATAGGGGAAAATAAAGAAGAACTTGGAGGGACTCAATATTTGCTCTATATTCACAATATAAAAAAAGGCAAATGTCCTGAATTAGATTTAGAAAAGGAGAAATCAATTCACGATGCAGTTCTGGAAATTATAAATAACGGTCTGGCTGTATCGGCACATGATTGTTCCGAAGGCGGATTAACAGTAGCATTAGCAGAGAGTTGTCTTGTAAGCAAAAACAAATTAGGAGCAAATGTAAACTTACAAGAGACTGGTATAAGAAAAGATGCTTTGCTTTTTGGTGAAACCCAGTCCAGGATTATAATCAGTGCAAAGTCAGAAAATGAAGAAAAGATCAAATCAATTTGTAAAAATTTTAATATTCCATGTGCTAAAATAGGAATAGTCATAAAAGAAAATAAACTTAAGATAAATAATCTTATAGATTTAAATTTAACAGATTTAGATAAGGTATGGAGTGAATCTGTAAAAAATTTTGTAGAAAAATAGAGGTCATTCTTAATTAATGTGAACAAATTTCTATAATCTAATAACTTACAAATTATTAGGCTAAATTTAAGAATAATCCTTGAAATAATGTATTTGATTTTTAAAATCCTCAGATAAAAAGCCACTATTTTTATAGTGGCTTTTCTTATCAAGATAATTTACCATCCGAAGCATACTTTTATAGTATTCTTGTTTTTTAGCATAGGGTAATTGCGGGGGTAGGATTTCCTTCGTTTCTCAGGATAAACTCACCAGGTTCTCATCCTACCTATGTTTTAGTATCGGGGGAACACCTTCTGTGTTTTCAGTTTTCTTTTTATGTTTCTGCAATAATGGTTGCGGGGGTAGGATTTGAACCTACGGCCTCCAGGTTATGCTTACCACTACAGTTTTCACTGCTCCGCCACAAATTTTGGCGGATTTGTGGTCTGGACTATACCTTCACCCTTCCTAAACTAAGACAAATGCTTAAATTTAACTCATAGTCCGTTCAGGACTAGGGTGCCTGCCGTCTAGTCTCTACACCTTGCTTTGCCATTAGAAATGTCAAAGCCTTGGCTCGGTATTACCATTATTTATCAGGCTTCACCGAATTTGACAGACTTTCATTTAGTCGTTTCCGACCAATGGGCCCATTTGAGCCTGACGAGCTACCGGACTGCTCCACCCCGCGTAAAAAATTATTCCTTTTTTCTCTACCTGTTACATGTTACTTGTTACCTGCTACTTGTTCCCTCTTCTATCTTATATATTAT
The DNA here is from genome assembly GCA_018399975.1 of Candidatus Omnitrophota bacterium. GTDB lineage: Bacteria > Omnitrophota > Gorgyraeia > M55B152 > M55B152 > M55B152. Next base: position 16,504 of record JAGYNU010000009.1, on the reverse strand, counting down.
TTCACCATCTTTTGCAAGTCCTAATTCTTCCCTGGCCACTTTTTCTATATATGTTTTATCTTTCTGTAATTTTTTTTGTTCTTCTAAAAGTTTATTATTTTCCTCTTCTAATTTTATAATATTTTTCTGAAGTGTTTTATTTTTTGCATTCAAGTCATGCAATTTACTGTATCCTGGCAAAAAGACAAAAAGAAAAATAACTATTCCTATTGAAATTGAAACTATTATTATCTTTTTCTTTCTCATAAATACATTATTTTATATGTTGCTTTCTTAAAATAGTCTTTCCAAACTTTGTATTCTGGTTTAACTCTTCTTCTATTCTCAAAAGTTCATTATACTTAGCGATTCTGTCACTCCTGCAAACTGAGCCGGTTTTAATCTGTCCCACGCCTGTTGCTACTGCTATATGTGATATAGTAGTATCTTCTGTTTCACCGGAACGGTGTGATATTACACTGGTATAATTATTATCCTTAGCTATTTTAATAGCTTCTAATGTTTCTGTCAAGGTTCCTATCTGATTTACCTTTATAAGTATAGAATTAGCAACTCCTTTTGATATACCTTCATTTAAAAGCTTTGTATTTGTTACAAAAATATCGTCACCCACAAGTTGTATTTTACCCCCTAATTCTTTAGTTAACTTCTCCCAGCCGTTCCAATCGTTTTCATCTAATCCGTCTTCTATTGATATTATAGGGTAATTATAAACTAACTCTTTATAAAATTCTATCATTTCATCTGAAGATTTTTCACTTGGAGATTCTGCTTCTAATACATATATTCCGTTTTTAAAAAACGAACTTGCTGCTGGGTCTAAAGCTATAAAGACATTTTTTCCTGCCGTGTATCCTGCTTTTTCGATAGCTTCTACAATTATATCTAATGCTTCTTTGTTAGAGGATAAATCAGGCGCAAAACCGCCTTCATCTCCAACTGCTGTAGATAAATTTTTTGATTTTAAAATAGATTTTAGATTATGAAAAATTTCAGAACCCATTCTAAGACTTTCAGAAAATTTATCTGTTCCAACAGGAACAATCATAAATTCCTGCAGGTCTACATTATTATCTGCATGAACCCCACCGTTTAAAATGTTCATCATAGGACAGGGCAATATATTAGCTTCGTCAGTAGATAAATATTTATATAAAGGTAATTTATTTGATATAGCACAAGCTTTTGCAAATGCCATGGAAACACTTAAAATTGCATTTGCCCCCAGATTTGATTTGTTTTCTGTACCATCTAAATCTATTAGTGTTTTATCCAATTTTTCCTGAGACTCAAAAGATTTGCCGGTAATTTCATTTGCAATTTCAGAATTTACGTTATTTACTGCTTTTAAGACCCCTTTACCCATATATCTTGATTTATCATTATCTCTTAATTCCAAAGCTTCTTTTTCTCCTGTAGATGCACCGCTTGGCACAATAGCCCTGCCGAAACTATTATCTTCCAATAAAACATCTGCTTCTACAGTAGGGTTGCCTCTTGAATCTAAGACTTCTCTTGCTTTAACTTTTTTTATTTTATATGACATAATATCTCCTTTTAATTTTACAATAAAAAATAAAGGCTTTCGACTAACGAAAGCCTTAAAGTAAGATAACACATACATATTAAAAAATCAATAAAAAATTGAATAAAAAGAAAAGATGTAGAGAAGTGGAGAAAAGGAAAGATAACAAAGTAAAATCTAAGGATGTTTAACTATTGCAAAAATAGTAATTTCTTTTCTTCCAGAACCGTAATAAAAAAAGATTCTATAAGCCCCAGGAGTATCTTGTTCGGCATAAGCTTCAAATATTTTCTTTCTATTTGGCCCTAATTTAGAATAAAATAGATGTGTTTGAAGGCTTGGATGTTTAGGGTTAATTGCTAAATATTTTAGTGCTTTTCTTACTGCTTTAAATTGTTTTCGTCGGGCTTTATCTTTCTTTAATTTTCTTAAACTATCTTCAGCAGTTTCTGTAAAAGTTAAAGTAAAATTCATAAATTATCAATATATTTATCTAAGTCTTTTACTTCTTTAGTATCGCCCTGATTAGCTTCTTTCAAACCTTTCTCAATCTGCTTTAAAATATCAGTTTTTTTATAAACCCATTGTTCTCTTGCCGGTATGTTTACAACGGGCCTTAACAAAATGTCACCGGTTTTCCCAATTAAAATTTCAAAACTATCTACATTAAAGTTAGAGGTTATATATCTAATGATTTTTTTACCCAAATTTATCCTATATTTAGAATCTAGTTGTTTTGTGTCTAATTTTTTAAACTCTTCTTTAACTAACTCTCTTTTGTTTTCCATTCTTATCACCTCTAATTATAGTATGACATATAATGGGAAAATTGTCAAGTGGGGAAATGGGATTTATAACATTTCCCGACAAAATCAATATTAATAGCTTTACTATAACAAAAAACCCGTCAAGTTAATGACGGGTTTTTTTGTTTATTGTTTTTTTTAAACATCTGCTTAATTACTTGGGTTATTGGTATGATTCTCCATCTCGTTAGGGAGATTTCTTATTTTTCGTATTACATCTGTTTGTGGTTTTGAACTTTTCAATATTATATTTGCTAATTCTTTTCCGCTTATCGTTGTTCTATCTTTGTTTTCAAATACTTTAGATATTGCTTTTTTTACATATAGAGTTATTGCTTTTGTAAGTAATTCGGAGTCCACGTTAGTTTTTTCTAAAGTGTTACTTAAACTACAGATTTGTTCTGCTAAAACTTCAGCATCTTCAAGAGCAACTTTAGCCGTAACGCCGGTTTCGCCAAGAGCAGTATCTATAACATCTGTTGCTGCTTTAAGCCCTTCTGCACTAACCCTGCCTGATAGATTTAAAGCCATTATATCTAAAGCGCTTAGTACTAAACCATTATCGTTTGTAGATTCAAATTCCACATTTTCCATGCCTAAAAGAATAAGACCTGCATCCAAAAGTCCAACTGGTTTACCTGCTGGGTTCACCCACAAATGGCCTTCTTTTATCTCTTTTGCTGGAGGGATCTCAAAAGCAGTTTCTTTGAGGGGTTGGAGAGACAGTTTAAGCTCATCGAGCATTACTTTAATGTCTAAATTATAAGGAAGTTTGTTATCAAAAACCTTAAGAGAACAATCTGGTAATTCAGAAACGGAAAAACCTTCAGGCCCAATTTCAAATTCAGATGCTTTTACTGAAAAAGAACACATCAAACTTACTGCAAAAACTACTGCTAATAAAACTGTTAATTTTTTCATTTCTTTTTCTCCTTGTTTAGTAAAGTTAATTTTTAATCTATGTAAACAGCCTAAGCTGGTAAAATGTTTTTAAAAGCCTTAAGATAAGTATACAGAATAAATATAGATTTGTCAAGTTTTTATAAAAAAACATATAAATGTTTGAATTTAAAGTGTTTGTGTGTCCTATGTGCACGCAAGTAATAATAGAAGATTAAGATATAGGTCTTTGGAGAGCTAAGAAATTATTACTTTTTTTCCTTTTACTTTAAGTTTTTCTTCAACAAACAATTTTATTGCTTCGGGAAAGATTTGATGTTCTGCTTTATGGATTTTTTCTTCTAATGATTCTAAGGTATCATTTTCTTTTATTTCAACTGCTTTTTGAATAATAATCGGACCGGAATCTACATTTTCTGTTACAAAATGAACTGTAGGTCCTGTTACTTTTACTCCGTATTCATATGCATCTTTTATACCATGGGTTCCTTTAAAGGATGGAAGTAAGGCAGGATGAATGTTTAGAATTTTATCAGGATACTTGTTTATAAATTTAGGACTTAAGACTCTCATAAATCCGGCTAATACTATAAAATCGATATTTTTTTCTTTTAATTTTTTTAATATAGCATTTTCAAAATTTCTTTTACTATTAAATTTTTTAAAATTAAATACAGCAGTTTCTATTTCTGCATTTTCTGCTCTTTTTAAAGCATAAGCATTAGAATTATCGCTTACAACAAGCGATAATTCTGCTTTAATATACCCTTCTTTCACCTTATTTATAATAGCCTGCAAATTTGTTCCTGAGCCTGATACAAAAACCGTAAAACTTTTCAATAATCTCTCCTATTTTTTATCCGTGCTCATCTGTATTTTGTTATCTGTGCTAATTTGTGCGATTAGTGAACAAAGTTCACTAATCAAAATTGATATAACTTACGAATTTATCTTGGAATTTTTTATCTTCAGCCAAATTTATAAATTTGGTTTTATCAGCAATATTTTCTGTCTTCTTTAGTGCTTCTTTTGAACAAAGGACCATATTAGCTCCTGCTAAAGCGGCATTTCCAATAAACATTATTTTATCTTGAAACTCTCTCGGCATAAAAGTAGATTTTATCATATTATCAGGGTTAGCAAAGTTTCCAAAATTACCTGCTATCATTACTCGGTCTATTTCATCTATATTTATATCTTGATCTTCTAATAGCATGATTATTCCTGCTCTAACGGCTGCTTTTGCTAATTGGAATTGTCTTATATCTTTTTGAATAATGTTGATTTTATCTGTGATTTTAAAAGCGGGTTTTTCTAAGAAGCCATTTGGTTTCATTATATTTTTTTCTCTTAAATATGCTATTATATCAATTAGCCCTGTTCCACATATTCCAATAGGCTCTGCTCCATCTATCACTGCAAAAGAGAAATTGTTTTTATCCCAAGTAAAGGATTCTATAGCACCTGATATTGCTCGTATACCTGAACTGATATGAGTTCCTTCAAGAGCAGGCCCGCAAGCACAAGATGTAGCTGTTAATTTACCTTCTTTTGCTAAAACTATTTCTCCGTTTGTACCTAAATCAATAACCATATTAACGCCGTCTGCTGTAGATATTCCAGAAGATAGAATAGCTGAAGTTATGTCGGAACCAATAAATCCTCCTATGCCTGGAATAATAGTAATTAAGGATTTTGAATTTAAATTTAATTTCATATATTGTGCATATTTATTGATTGTTTTTTGAAATTCTGATCTGAATGGTATTTCTAATAAACCCTTTGGATAAATATTGGTTAATGTATGCTGTATAAAGGTATTACCCACACAAACTATATGGATTATTTGGTTTGGTGAAAACTTATGTTTAGTTAAGAATTTTGTAATAAGGTCGTTTATTTTAGAGATTAAATTTTTATGCAACTTATCTAAATTTTCTTTTTTGTCTTTTATAGCACTTAATCTTGATATTATGTCTGAACCGAATCTACTTTGAGGATTATCAGATTGCAATGTTGAAATTTCTTCTCCTGAAGATAAATCTATTAAAGTTGCGCCTATAGTTGTAGTTCCCAAATCGAATCCTATGCCAAATTTATTTTTAAGTTGTAATTTTTTATTAGTTAATTTGCTGATTGATGGCGAAAATTCAAATTGTTTTTTTTCTAAAGGTGAATATGATAGAATTTCTTTGGGGTAAAGTCTAACTGTGTCAGGGACAAATACCTCGCTATCTGTGTCAATATTGGCACAACAAGCTAATCTTATTCCTTTGTTTAATTCTTCTTGATTTAAGGCTTTTCTGTCAAACTTTGTTATGGGAAAGTTACCTTTTCTTGTTTCAACTTTACACATCCCACATGTTTTCTGGCCACCGCAGGGCAGTGCTATTATTATACCTGTTTCTTCTGCTGCTTGAACTAAAGGTGTCCCAGGAAGGACTTTTACAATTTTATTTTCTGGTAAAAATTTAACTTTAACTTTTTTCAACTATCTGTTCCTTTTTGATTTCATCTAAACTAATACATTTAACAGGACAAGCATTTATGACTTCTTGCCATTCAGTAAACTGTTTTGCTTTATTATAATCTACTTCTGCAAGATTGTCTTTTACTTTAAATACATCATCTGGCCCTTTCTTTTCGCATATTCTACACCCAATACATCCGGCTTTACATGCCTGTCGGACATCTTTTGGATTATCATGTGAATTACAAGCAACTTTAATTAGTTGCCCATTGTCATTTAATTCTTCAAGCGAAATAACATTTCTCGGGCAGGCTTCTACACATAGGCCACAGCCAATACATTTGTTTATATCTATTTTAGCTAATCCGTTTTCTATTTTTATAGCATCAACTGGGCATGCTCTAACACAATCTCCTAATCCAAGACATCCGTATTTGCAAGTAAGAAAGCCTTCTTTTATTAATTGTGCAGCTCTACAAGTTTGCACTCCTTTGTATTCTGCTAAGGTTTTTACTTTATCTTTTGTGCCGCTGCAATGGACTACAGCTTTAAGAGAAGTTTGGATATCTATATTTATATTTAAAATTTCTGATATTTTATTTAGCCCTTGCTTATCTAATAGCCTGCATTGAATTGATAAATCTTTTTCTTTTACAACATATTCTGCATATGTATGACAGCTTGCAAAGCCACATGCTCCACAGTTAAGCCCAGGTAGTACATCTTCAACCTTTTTAATATTAGGATCTTCCACTACTTTAAGATAGCGATATGCAATTGAAAGTAATATTGCAAAACCTAATCCCAAGCTTAACATTGTTAATGTTGCAGGGAGAATATTATAATTCATTTTTATCAATTCTTTCCTTTAATTTTTTAGATAAAATTTTTTCGTAACCAGAATCAGTTGGATTATAATATTTTCTTATCGAAGGAATATATTCTTGCTTTACATAATGATTTTTAAAATTATGTGGATATTTATATTTTTCGCCATGGCCTAATTGTTTTGCACCTGGATAATGTGAATCTTTTAAATGTTCTGGCACTTCTAAAGATTTGTTATATTTTACATCATCTAATGCTTTTTTTATAGCTTTACAGCTTGCGTTGCTTTTAGGGCAACAAGCTAAGTAAATAGTAGCTTGAGATAAAGTTAGTTGACATTCTGGCATACCTATAAATTGTGTAATTTGCAGAGCAGAATTTGCTATATTTATAGCTTGAGGGTCGGCATTTCCTATATCTTCGGATGCGCATATAACAAGTCTTCTGGCAATAAATAATGGGTCTTCTCCTGCATATAGCATTTTTGCTAACCAGTAAATTGCAGCATCAGGGTCCGAGCCTCTTATACTTTTAATGTATGCCGAAATAGTATTATAATGCGAATCTTGGTTTTTATCATATCTTAATAACTTTTTCTGCATGCATTCTTTTGCAATTTTAACAGTAAAATTTATTTCGCCTTTTTTGTTTTTTGGTGTACTTAATACACCTATTTCTAAAGCATTAAGAGCTTTTCTTGCATCTCCATCTGAATTTTTTATGATAAAATCGATTGCTTTAGGAGTAATTTTTATTTTGTAATTTGCTAATCCCTTTTTATGAGTCAAGGCTCTTTTTATAATTTTTTTTATTTCTTCATAATCTAAGGGTTTTAATTCAAAGATAGTTGATCTAGATATTAATGGAGAGATGATAGAAAAAAAGGGATTGTGAATTGTTGCTCCTATTAATATTGGAGTTGCTTTTTCTATTTCCGGAATTAAAACATCCTGTTGAGCCTTATTAAAACGGTGTATTTCATCTATAAACAATATAGTTTTTTTATTGTCTAACTTTTTTCTATTTTTGGCCTCCAATATTATTTTGCGTAATTCTTGTACATTTGAGGTAACAGCATTAATTTGTTTAAAATTAGCATTCGTCATGTTTGAAATGATATAAGCTAATGTTGTTTTTCCTGTTCCTGGGGGCCCGTAAAGTATTATAGAACTTAGCCTATCTGCTTCTATACTTCTTTTTAGTAATTTTTCTTTACCCAGTATATGTTTTTGCCCTATAAATTCTTCTAAGTTGGTAGGCCTAATTCTTAAAGCTAACGGTAAATTTGATTTAGTTTTTGTAGTATGTATTTTTTTCTCTGGAAATAAATTCATAATACACAAGTTATTATAGATAAACACATATAAAAATTTATATCAATACAAATATTGGTGGTTTGACAAAACAAAAGTCCCCGCATGTGCCGTACTGTGATAGCCAGAAGCCTCGTATACTAAGTGGGTACCCTCCCAGATAGTTTGCATACCTGAAGTTAGGTTCCCTTTGAGCTTCTGTTGGCTTATGGTCTATCTCCAATCACGAACACTGCAGGGACGCCAGATTTAAATATAGCATAGAGAAAAATTGTTTTCAAGAAGAAATTAAGAGAAGGGAATATTATTTTTTTTATCGGAGTTGAATATTGAAATTAGTTTTTAGTTTATTTATTATTTTTTGGTGTATTTTATTTATTTCATTATCTTCTAAGGTTCTATCTGTTGCTTGATATGTTATTCTGTAAGTTAAGCTTTTTTTATCTAATGGGATTTGTTTTCCTGTATATTGGTCTAGAAATTCTATATTAGATACTGTGTTTTTTTCAGTTTCATAAATTAAATTTTCTATTTTAGAAGAATATATATTTTTGTCTATTATAAAGGAAATATCCCTGTAGGAAGCTGGATATTTTATTATTTTTTTATACATGTATTCATAAGGTTTCATATATTTGTTTATCATATCCAGATTTAAATTTGCCAGAACTAATCTATATGATGATATATCAAAATCTTCACAAACTTTTTCTAACACATAACCTATTGTGCCTATTTTTTTATTTTTGAATATTAATTCAGCAAAGGTTCCTGGATAATATATATATTGAGGGATAGCAGCTTTATAACTGATATTAGATATTCCTAATTTTTTAAAGGCTGTTTGGAGTATCCCTTTTAAATTATAAAATAATTTACCTTGTTTGAAATCTTTCATGGAATTTGTTTCTTGTAATTGACATATTGCTATAATTATTTCATTTTTTTCAGCCAAGTTGTTTTTTAAATAATATGTTTTGCCAATTTCAAATAATCTAAAGTAGTTTTCGTTATTATTTTTGATATTTGAACTTATTATTTTTAAAAGAGAAGGTATCATGTTAGGCCTTAGAATTTCCTGTTCAATACTTAAAGGATTATTAACTTGTATAACATTTTCTATCTCATATTTTATTTTTTTTAGGTCTTTTTTGCTTATCAAGCTGTATGATATAATTTCATTTAATCCTAAATTGATAAAAGTAGACCTTACAATTTTATTTTTTTTAAAGACAGAAAGTTGATTTACTTCATGTAGATTTTTATCTGATGGTTTTGGAATAGCCGAAGAAACTTTTTCATATCCATATATTCTTGCTATTTCTTCTATTAGGTCTACATCTCTAGTTAAATCCTGACGCGATATAGGAGGTATAGCTTTAATAAAATCTTTCTGTAATTTGCACTTGACTTGCATAGATTTTAAAATACTAATTATTTTATTTCTATCAATTTTCAAATCTAAGTATTTTTCTATTTTTTTTAAGTTTAATTTTATGGTTTTTGATGCTGTAGAAATTTTTTTATTATAACTTTTTTTTATAAATATATCGGGTTCAGCTGTCTTAGTAGAATCTACTATTAAGTTTGTAGCTCTTTCTGAAGAATAATTTAGCATATCCAAGCTTGTTCCTCTTTCAAATCTATAAGAAGATTCAGTGGTTATATTTAACCTTCTAGCAGTTTTTCTAATTGATATAGGGTCAAAATATGCACTTTCGATAACGACATTTTTTGTTTTATTTGTTACTTCTGTATTTTTACCTCCTATGATTCCAGCTATTGCAATAGGTTTTTCTTTATCGGCTATTACTAAATCTTGATTAGTTAGTTTTCTTTTTTTGCCATCTATAGTTATTATTGTCTCATTAGATTTAGCATGTCTTATAATGATTTTTTTCCCGGCGATTTTATCGTAGTCAAAAGCATGAAGTGGATGTCCTGTTTCGAAAAGACAAAAGTTTGTTATATCTACAACATTGTTGACGTTTCTAATATCCATTAAATCTAATTTGTTTTTAAGCCAAGCTGGGCTATTATGAATTTTTACATTTTTTATAAGTTTTGCTGTATAAAGGCGGCATTTAGCATTATTTTTGATTTCTATAGATAAAAGAGGTTTATTTTTTGATGAATTAAAATGTTTTGTCTGGGGTATTTTAACATGGGTTTCTAAAAGCGCAGCAATTTCTCTGGCTACACCTATTAAGCTTAATAAGTCGGGCCTATTAGGTGTTATCTCTATGTCAAAAATAGGTTCTTTGTTTTTTTTAATAATACTTACTACTTCTAAACCGGCCATTGTTAATTTATATGACAGTTTATCAATAGAGATAGGTATTTTTACATATTCTTTAAGCCAATTTACTGGAAATTTCATAGTTCACCTAAAATTGTTTTAAGAAACGGATATCATTTTCTGTAAATAATCTTATATCTTCTATACCATATTTTAACATTGCTAATCTTTCTACGCCCATACCAAAGGCAAAACCCGTATATTTGTTATGATTATATCCTACTGTTTTAAAAACATTGGGATCGACCATTCCTGCTCCTAAAATTTCAAGCCAGCCAGTATTAGAGCAAACTCGACATCCCTTACCCTGACATATAATACATGATATGTCCATTTCTACGCTGGGTTCGGTAAATGGGAAAAAATGTGGCCTGAATCTAACCTTTATATCTGGAGTAAAAAGTTCTTGTGCAAGAAAAAGTAAAGTCCCCTTAAGTTGTGAAAATGTTACATTTTTGTCGACCATAAGTCCTTCTATCTGATGGAACATAAATGAATGGCTAGCATCTGGAGTATCTGGCCTGTAGACTTTACCTGGAGCAACAATTTTTAATGGCGGAGAATAGTTTTCCATTATTCTGATTTGCACAGTAGAAGTTTGGCTTCTAAGTAACCATTTACCGGTTTTGTTTGTTTCAAGAACTTTTGCATTTTTTGAATTACCTAAGTAGAATGTATCGAAAACATCTCTGGATGGATGTTCTGTTGGAATATTTAGAGCTTCAAAATTGTGATATTCGGTTTCCATCTCAGGACCTAATACAGTTTTAAATCCTAATGGAGATAAGATTTCACATATATCTTCAGTGATTTTTGAAATAGGATGTTTAGAACCTGCTGGAATTTTATCTCCTGGCAAAGTAATATCTAAATTAATTTCTTCTTTTATTTTTTCTTGTTTTGTATTTTCTAATAATTTTTTGTGGCTGTTTATATAAGAGGATATTTTATTTTTGAGCTCGTTTGCTTTTTGCCCGATTTTTGGCCTCTGTTTTGCTGGTAGTTTCCCTATAGTTTTTAAAATATTGGTAATTCTACCCTTTTTACCAAGATAGGTTACTTTAAGCTCTTGGAGCTCGTTTAGGTTTTTACAAGAAGAAATGGAATTTTGGGCTTCTTTATTTAATTTTTCAATTTCTTTTATCATAAAGGTTATTTGTTTTCCTGTTTTATGTTTTCTATATTTTCGTTACTTCCGAATACTATCATAATATCATTTTCTTTAATTATTTGATCAGGCCTTGGAGAAATGTCCACCTTTTCTTTTTCGCCGTCATGTGTTTTGATAGCTATTACATTAAGTCCGTATTTTGCACGAAGTTTTAATTCTAATAGAGTTTTTCCTATAAATTTAGTAGGTGGAATCATTTCAAGAATACTACATTGGCTTGTAGGAAGACCTATGTGTTCAAAGATTCTAGGAGATATCAAGGAGTTTGCAATACGTATACCCATATCTCTTTCAGGAAAAACCACTTTGGTCGCGCCTATTTTTTCGAGAACTTTACCGTGATTATTTGATATTGCTTTACATACGATTTCTTTTACTCCTATTTCTTTAAGGTTGAGTGTAATTAATACGCTGGCTTCGATTTTGTCTCCTATACCTACTACTGCCACATCTACATTGTCCATGCCTACGGCAGTTAAAGACTTAGCATCTATTCCATTTATTTGTACTGCTTGCGTTACATATTCCGAAGCTGCTTGTACTGCTTCTTCTTTTATGTCAACTCCCAATACTTGGTATCCATTATCACTTAGTGTTTGTGCTACGCTGGAACCAAATCTTCCTAATCCTATAACACCGAATTGTCTCATTTTAGCCCCTCCTTTTAATGAGCACATTACTTAGCGAATGGTAGTGATGCTAAGTGATAAGTGCGAATTAATCCCGAAGCTTAAAGGTAAATTGTCAAAGAGAATTTACCTTTGTTTAAGCAAGGGGTATTTGCTAGTGAAACTAAATTATATGGTATATGGTCGACTTTAGTTTGCTAACTTATTATAAAATAAATTACTTTTATAATAAAAATTATATAGCTTTTTTATTTATCCAACCATTATTTTTTCCTCAGGATATTTATAAAATATCTTTCCTCTATGTAACATTACTGCCCAGGCTAATGTTAATGGGCCTAATCTTCCAACAAACATGGTAATAGTAATTAGGATTTTACTTATAGTATTTAAATTGCTGGTGATACCTGTAGAAAGTCCTACATTACTAAAAGCTGAGGTAGTTTCAAATAATATTTTGATAAAACTTGTTGAATGAAATTCTAAATTTTGAAATACAAGCAATAAAAAAGATATTCCAATTACCCATGATAATGAAAAAACAAATATCAGTATTACTTCTCGGACAATTTCTTTAGGGATAGTTCGAGAAAAAACAGATACCTGGTCTTTATTTTTAAACATTGCAGTAATAGTAGCAATTAGTATAACAAAAGTGGTAATTTTTATTCCACTTCCAGTTGAAGCAGGGGAAGCTCCTATAAACATTAAGATTATCAAAAAGAACAAACTTGCTTGTTTTAAATTTGCGATGAGCAATGTGTTAAAACCTGCTGTTCGTGCTGTTACAGCTTGAAAGGTTGATGTTAAAAATTTTTGTTTTATAGAAAAATTTTTCATTAAACTATTATTTTCCAAAAGTAGTAAAAAGATAGTGCCTACCAGTATTAATACAATTGAGGTAATTAAAACTATTTTTGTTTGAAGGTCTATAGTCGCCCATATATTTCTTCGGTTTTTTTTCCACAGTTTTAATTTCGGTATGTTTAACAGTACAATAAAACCTAATCCGCCAGTTATAATTAAAAGCATCATTATTATATTTATATAAACATCAGAGGAGTATTTTATAAAGCTGGTTTTGTATAAAGAAAAACCAGCATTGCAAAAAGCAGATATTGAATGAAATATAGCACTGTAGAAATTATGCCATATATTTTCTATATTTAAAATATTCCATCTTAAAAATAAGAAAATTGCTCCAAGTAATTCTATAGAAAGCACAACCTTAACTATGTTTTTTAATAATTTTGATATTGACCCTTTATTTGAACCTATTAGTGTATCTTGTATTACTATATTATTACTAATGCTTAAACGTTTTCCTAATAAAATGGCAAATAAAACAGAGAAAGTCATTATTCCTAAACCTCCTAATTGAAATAATACAAGTATAACAATTTGTCCAAAGGGAGTAAAAAAACTACCAGTGTCTTTTACAATTAGTCCTGTTACACAAGTAGCACTAGTAGCAGTGAATATTGCATCTACAAAATTCATACTGCCATTGGCATTTGTTGAAACAGGTAGGAATAAAAGTATAGAACCTATTGAAATAATTACTAAAAAACTAAAAACAATTATTTGAGGGGGAGTAAACTTTCTCATGAGGTAATTAAAGTGCAAATAATTAACGTTTTGTTACAGTTTTTATTAACTCATCAAAGGTTTTTTTGTCATTTACAGCAATATCAGATAGCATTTTTCTATTCAGTTTTATATTGTTTTTTTTAAGGCCGTTTATAAATTTATTATATGATATTCCTTGTTGTTTACAAGCGGCAGATATCCTGGCTATCCACAGTTTTCTGAATTCTCTTTTTTTTCTTTTTCTATCTCTGTAACTGTATTGTAGCCCTTTACGAACTGTTTCCAAAGCTGTTCTGTAGAGTTTACTTCTACCGCCTCTTGCTCCTTTAGCTTGTTTTAATATTTTTTTTCTGCGTTTTCTAGATGCAACACTTTTTTTTGTTCTACTCATTTGCCTGCTCCTTTTTCAATCTATTAATTTTTTTAACTATTCATTTATCAGATTTTTAATTGTAGGCACGAAAGATTTACTTACTTCTGTATCTTTGCGTAATTTCCTTTTTCTTTTAGCTCTTTTTTTACCTAATAAATGTCCAGCACCTGCTTTTTTTCGCATAAGTTTACCAGAACCTGTAACCTTAATTCTTTTTACTGTTCCTTTTTTCGTTTTCTTTTTCACCATCAAAATCACTCCTGTTTTATTTCAAGTTCACTTTTTAGGGTCAAGTAAAGTTGCCATTATATTTCTGCTTAATTTAGGAGGTTGTATAAGTTCTCCTATGTCAGAAAGGTCTTGAATAAATTTATCGAGTAATTCTCTTCCTAATTCTGGATGAGCATTCTCGCGTCCTTTAAACATTAAAGAAATTCTAACTTTGTGCCCTTTTTCTAAAAATTCTCTTAGATGTCTTAATTTAACTTGGTAATCATGTTCTTCAATTTTAGGTCTTACTCTAATTTGTTTAAGTTGTTGTGCTTTTTGTGTTTTTTGTGCTTTTTTCCTTTTCTTTTGTTGCTCGTATTTATATTTATTATAGTCCATAATTTTACATACAGGTGGTTTTGCCTGAGGAGCAACTTCAACTAAATCTAGATTCTTTTCGCGTGCTTTTTCTAATCCTTGTTCTGTATCTATTATGCCTAATTGTTCTCCATCTTCTGATACTAACCTTATTTTTTTTGTTTTTATTCTTTGGTTTATACGCACGAATTTAGAAATAGTATCTCACCTCCTGTAAATAGATATTAACTTAAGATTTGTTTTTAATTTTTTGTTTTATATCTTTTATGAATTTATTTATGTCTATTTCTCCTAAATCTCCATTTTCTTTACTGCGCACGGATAAAGTATTTTTTTCTTGTTCTTTTTTTCCTACAATTATCATGTAAGGAATCTTTTCTAATTCTGCCTGTCTGATTTTATAACCCATTTTTTCGCTTCTTAATTCGATGTCGCATCTTATGTTTTCATTATCAAATTTTTGCTTTATAATTTTAGCATAATCATGGATTTTATCTGTTACAGGAATAATTCTTACTTGTTCGGGAGCTAACCATAATGGTAGAATACCAGCATAGTGTTCTAATAAAGTTCCTATAAAACGTTCCAAACTGCCAAGAATTACTCTATGCAGCATTATGGGTTGATGTTGCTTTCCATCTTTTCCTATATAGTTTATATCAAATCTTTCTGGCAAGGCAAAATCGCATTGAATTGTGGCACACTGCCATGTTCTGCCTATAGCATCTTTTAATTTTATATCTATTTTAGGTCCATAAAAGGCTCCCTCTCCGATATTTTTTTTATAATTTATTTTTTCTTTTTCCATAGCAGAAATTAATGCCTTTGTAGCTTTGTCCCATTGTTCGTCTGACCCTATAGATTTTTCCGGCCTGGTACTTAGTTCTATTTCAAATTCTTTGAAACCGAATATATTCATTATTTCTATAACAAAATTTATTACTTTAATTATTTCGTTTGTGATTTGTGACGGGAGGCAGAATATATGTGCATCATCTTGAGTAAAACCTCTTACTCTTAGCAAACCATGTAAAACCCCTGATTTTTCATTTCTATATACCGTTCCTAATTCAAATAAACGTAAAGGTAGCTCTTTATAACTTCGAGTTCTTGATTTGTATACTAAGATATGTCCTGGACAATTCATAGGCTTAACAGCATATTCTTGTTTATCTGTTTCAAAAATAAACATGTTTTCTTTATAAAAATCATAATGCCCGGATTGAATCCATATATCGGATTTTAGAATATGGGGAGAAGCAACTAATTGATAGCCTCTTTTTAAGTGTTCTTTTTTTATAAAATCTTCAATTGTAGATTTTAACATAGCTCCCTTGGGATGATATAAAACTAATCCTGCGCCTATCTTTGATGGCATAGAAAAATATTCTAATTCTGTTCCTAATTTTCTGTGGTCACGTTTTTTTGCTTCATCTAAATATTTTAAATATTTATTTAGGCCTTCTTCAGATTCAAATGCAGTTCCGTATATACGTTGAAGCATAGGATTATTTTCATTTCCTTTCCAATAAGCACCTGCAACGCTTAATAGTTTAAAAGCTTTTATATCTCCTGTAGAGTTTACATGTGCCCCTTTACATAAATCTATAAAGCCCCCATCTTCGTAAATCGATACTTCTTGTTCATTAATTTCTTTTATGAGTTCAACTTTATATTTTTCTCCTCTTTTTTTGAAAAAATCAATAGCTTTATCTTTAGACATAGTTTTTCTTTTAAAAGGAAAATTTTGCTTTATGATTTTTTTCATATGTTTTTCTATTGTTTTTAAGTCTTCTGTAGACAGAGGTTTCTCCAAATCGAAATCGTAATAAAAACCATTTTCAATAGCTGGACCTATAGCAAGTTTAACTTCTGGATATAGTTTTTGTACAGCTTGGGCCATAACATGAGCAGTACTGTGTCTTAAAGTTTTTAAATCAATATTTTCCATAGTATACGAATCACCACTGTTTTTTCAAATTTTCACGAATTATTTATATCTATAATCTTTT
>JAGYNU010000089.1 GCA_018399975.1 Candidatus Omnitrophota bacterium | reverse complement strand
TAATTTTGCCTCTGCTTTTTATTTGATTTGATAATTTTACTGTGCTAAACTACTCAATAGTTATCTTAATTTTAACAACTAAGAGCCGTATTTAAAAAGTAAAAACTGTAATTATAGGAGTTTAAAGTGAATATTGGCGTATTAATTCCAGCTTTTAATGAAAAGAAAACAATAGGTAATATAATTTTTAGATTAAAAGAATTAGGCATTGACAAAATATTAGTAATTGATGATGGTTCTTTTGATAATACTGCTTTTTATGCTGAATCCGAAGGCGCTTTTATTATAAGGCATAGTAAAAATGAAGGGAAAGGTGTTTGTATAAAAGAAGGTTTAGAATATTTTCGTAATCAGGATATCGAAGGTATTATTTTAATGGATGGAGATGGACAACATAACCCTGCTGAAATTATTAAGTTCTTAGGATATGCTAAAGCTAAAGATAAAAAAATGGTTGTAGGTAATCGTATGAAAAATCATAAAAATATGCCTGCATTGCGTTTGATGACTAATAAAGTTATGTCTTTTATAATTTTGTTGATGTGTAAAGAATATGTCCCAGATACTCAATGTGGATACAGATTTTTAAGAAAAGAAATAATAGACGAAATTACCTTAACTAGTTGTAATTATGAGATTGAGTCAGAAATGGTATTAAAGGTCGCTAAAGCTGGACATAAGATTTATTCTGTTCCTATTACTACTATTTATAAGGAAGAAATTAGTCAGATAGACCCTATTAGAGATGGCTTAAGATTTTTGAAGTTAGTTATTAATTTTTTATTTAGGAATTATAAAAGAAAAATATGTTAGATTATACAGAGTTAAGAAAAAAAATGGTTAGAAAACAACTTATCAAAAGGGGTATAGAAGATTCTAAAGTTATCGAAGCTTTCAAAAAAGTGCCTCGTGAAGAATTTGTTCCTCCAAAAATAAGGGATATGGCTTATCAAGATGCACCTTTACCTATAGGTTTTGGGCAGACAATTTCTCAACCTTATATGGTAGCTGTTATGACGCAACATTTATGTTTACAAAATGATAGTAAAATTTTAGAAATTGGAACTGGTTCTGGATACCAATCTGCAATATTAGCGGAGATTGCAAGAAAAGTATATTCTGTAGAAATAGTTTCAAAGCTTATTGGATTTGCAAAAGATAATCTTATTCGTTTAAGATATAAAAATGTTTTTTTAATTCAGGCAGACGGGACTTTAGGTTATAAAAAAGCTTCTCCGTATGACGGTATTATTGTTACAGCCGGAGCACCGACAGTACCAAAGCCTTTGATTGAGCAGTTAGCTATAGGTTCTAAGTTAGTTATACCTGTTGGGACTAGTTATTCACAAGTTCTTAAAGTTATAACTAAAACTAAAAAGGGGTTAGAAGAAAAAGAGATTTGTGGGTGTGTTTTTGTTCCACTTATTGGTAAAGAGGGATGGGCAAATAATGAAATATAAAATAAAAAATATATTATTGGTTTTTTTTAAAGGGGGGGCTATAGGAATAGCTAATTTAATACCTGGAATTTCAGGAGGGACAATTGCTGTTGTAGTTGGTATTTATAATGAACTTATTGAATCAATAAGCAAATTGGCAAATTTCAAAAGAATTGAAAAAAGGAGTTTTATATTTTTAATAACATTGTTTTTAGGTGCTGGAGTTTTTATTTTTTTATCGGCTGGCTTGATTAATTATTTAATTTACAATCACTTCGGTATTTTAATGTTTTGTTTTTTAGGTATTATTTTAGGCAGTATTCCTCGAATTGTTAGAATTCATGAAGATATGAAAATTACTTTTAGTAGATTGATAATGTTGGTATTTGGCATTGCTTTACCAGTACTTATATATATATATACTCAAAATAGATCTTTTGAATTGCAAGGGTTAACAAATAATACTTTTAACTATTTTGTGCTTATTTTAAGCGGAGTTTTAAGCGGAGGAGCAATGTTAATTCCTGGGATAAGCGGAGCATTAATACTGGTTTTATTAGGGCAATATATTAATGTAGTTTTTTATGTAAGACAATTAGTATTTAAACCTTTAGTTGTTTTTATATTGGGAGCAGTTTTAGGAGTTATAATTTTTGCTAAGTTAATAAATATATTTTTGAATCGTTATCCTTCGCTTACTTTATATTTTATATTGGGGTTGGTTTTAGGGGCTTCTTATAAGCTTTATCCCGGGACGCCTATTAATGCTAAAGTTTTGTTTTTATCGATTTTTTTCTTTTTAATATTTTTTGCTATTTCTATTGTTTTAGGTAGTGCAAAGTTTCAAAAAGGAGGTAAGTAAATTATGTCAGATAATTCTGCTCAGAAATATGAATTGGTAGGAAAAAGCGAGCCGATGAGGAAAATTTATCAGCTTATTGATAAAATAGCTGGATTAGAAGTTACTGTTCTTATAAGCGGAGAAAGTGGAACAGGAAAAGAATTAGTAGCTAGAGCTATACATCAGAAAAGCAAAAGGAAAGATGGCCCTTTTATTCCTGTTAATTGTGTAGCTATTCCAGATGGTTTATTGGAATCAGAACTATTTGGACATGAAGAAGGTGCTTTTACAGGAGCTACTCGTAAGAAAAAAGGTAAATTTGAATTAGCTGACAAAGGAACGCTATTTTTAGATGAGATAGGAGATATGAATATAGGGGCCCAGGCAAAATTATTAAGAATAATTGAAGAGGGGAAATTCGAGCAGGTTGGAGGAGAAAAACAAATAGAAGTAGATAATAGAATAATCGCAGCAACCAACCGGGATTTACTTGGAAATGTAAAAAGTAGCCAATTCAGAGATGATTTATATTATAGATTAGATGAGGTTAAAATACACATGCCGCCTTTACGTGAGAGAAAAGAAGATATCCCTATACTTATAGATTATTTTATAGGTATGTTTAACAAAGATTTCGATAAAAAAGTAAAAGGTATTTCCGATACTGCTTTAAATTATCTCATGAAACACGATTGGCCTGGAAATGTTAGGGAATTAAGAAATGTAGTTAAAAGAGCAGTAGCTTTAATGGAAACAGATACAATATGGTTAGAGCATTTACCTGTCGAAATAAAAATTCATACTGAAGAAGTCGTAATCTCAAATCAAAATTTATCATTAGAAGAAATAGAGGCGAATCATATAGAAAGTGTATTGCGCAGCACTGATTGGAATAAATCTAAAGCTGCGAGAATTTTGGATATTTCACGGCATAGATTGGATAGAAAAATAGAAAAATATAATCTTAAGCAGGAGAAGTAGACATGTTACAAGCCACAGGCTTCAAGCTTCAGGTTTTAATCTTGTAGCATGTAGCCTGTAGCTGTCAGGTACACTAAACTACATGCACAGGTTTACGTCAAACGTTTTTCGGTTGTGTAGCTCGAATTGTTGGACGTCTTATGGTTGCGTTGAATATTTAAGCGTTTTCCATTCAACAACTTACGATAGACGTTTCCAGCTACGCAACCATTCAACTTTCAACGAACGAAAAACCTCTACAGAGAAAAAATCATGCATGTAGTATTGTATACTCAACAAGTAGT
>JAGYNU010000088.1 GCA_018399975.1 Candidatus Omnitrophota bacterium | reverse complement strand
CTTTAGCAAGATTTATCATTCCATCAGCATCTATCACAATCTCTGCTCCCTGAGGATTTCCATCTGCATCTTCGTATGTATATGGTACTTTTATACTACCATTTTCACTTCCGTCTATTTTAATTGTAGTATCGATTTCATACTCGTCATCTGCATTTTTAAGTAAATTAAAAGCAGTAAGCTGCAATCCATCATCTGAATCTTTTCTTGTAACTCTAATTAAATTTTCATCAGATGTATCTATAGATAAACTTTTTACTAAATTTTCTGCATCTGTTTCATCTCCCCAAATTTCATCAACAGATATTGTCGTCGATGTATCCCAATCACCTATATCGTTTCTTACAATTACCTCTTTATCACCTGCATTTGCTTCAATAGCTGACCAGTTAGTACCGTCATGACTAAACTTTACAGCACGATCATTATCACCATATACCCAATCACCAGCTTCGGTAGTTGTAATTTGCCCCAAAATATCCGCCGGTCCCATCTTCTTTACATCATCTACACTTTTTCCTAAAATATTTGCTGCTATATCAAAACCAATGCTCAGTTTTTTAGCATCATCGGTAACATCATCACTTAGAACAATATTTCCAGTATCATAGTCTATCTTTCGCATGCTAATCTGAGTAGATTTTATATCCCCATTCACATCCCCAAGCTGAGCTGTAAATTTATAATATTTTCCTGTATGGCTTTTTATATCACCAAAAGCATCAGGTTCTGAGCTTGTTTCATTTACAGTAATTACTACTACTTTTTTATCAGTTAAATCTACTTCTACAGCCATTTTTTGTAAAATATCGGGGCCTAACTCCGCTTTAATAGCTTCATAATCTTCAGAACTGACTATAACCGGTTTGCCGAATTCTCCATCATTAGTTGCTTCATCATATATCTTCAACCTCTGGTTTTCCCCTGCAGTTACCTCTTTTAGAACATAACCTATAGCACCACTTGCATTACTTACTAAAACATAACTATTTTTTTCTCCTTTAACAATCACTCTATCAGCAGTATTTTCTTCGTCGCCATTAAGTTCAGCATCTTTTAATAATGTCAACACATCTTCCTCTTTTAACTTTTTACTTTCTGCGTCTAATATTGCGCTCGTCCAATTATTATCAATATTAACTATTTTTTCTCCAGCCTTAAAATCATATACGCTAATATCTTCCTGTCCTTGTGTTAAGTCAACTTTAAAACCAACCCTATCTAAACTATAGCTATTAGCACTATTATCATAAACTACCTCACCAGTATAGAATATATTATCACTTTTTGGTTTATAAACCTTTAACATATTAAGTGTTTCATTATAATCCATATTTTTCGCTATATCTTCTGCATCTTTTGTCCCAAGTATAGAATTAAGATAATCAACCTGCTCCTCTGATAATTCTAATTCTTCATCACCAGGTAAAGTAACTTTAACTCCACCATCCTCAGTTACTTCCACGGTTAGCCCATGTTCATTAGTAAATTTTGAGCTAACTTCATTATCATCTGCATCTTTTATAACTACAGATTGTTCTTGAATGCTTCCGTCTTTTAAACTAACCTCTAATTCCATTTCTTTACCAGCATTATTTCCCGAAGTGATAGAAACCTTGGATCTTATCGAAAATGCTCCTTCATTTGAGTCTTCGGATATATCCATGCCGTTTATAAAATCTTTCATTGTTGCATCAGTTAAATTATTCTTTATACCCTCTAAGGCAGCTGCATCCGCAACAGTTTTTATTTCCTCGCTTAGATGTACCTGAGTTTCGCCTTGCTTAGGGTCTTCAACTATATTCTGTCCTGTAATACCATTTCCCGAAATATGATAATATTTATCTTCTAAACTATCTTTAAAACCTTTAAATCCAAACATATGCCATTCTTCTGTCTCCGCACCTTCGGCTGTAATATACCCTTTATCATTTACGGCTAAATCTCCAACATGTTCTATTGTTTTACCGGTTTTATTTTCAATTAAATCCCTCTGATTTCCTGTAATACTCCCATAAGTAATGTTATCATCTAAGTTATACCAGAGATAAATATTATTCTCACTTTCCAAGAATATCTGTTTTTCCCCTAAAGAGTTCTCTCCATATTCATAATTTAATAAAAAATCCTCTATATTGACACCAGTTGGTAAATTGAAATTTTCTACTGTTATCCCATCACTGAGTTCAAATCTACGGTTACCTAAATCAAGATAAGTAGCCTCATCATCCTTTATCTCTTTATTACTAATATCATAAGAAAAATAATTTCCAGAATAGTCAGGGTCTTCTATTACTAAACGAGCATTGTTGAATACATAATTCATAGAAATTCCATCCTCATTAAACCCTTTAACAAACTTTTCAACAGTTACATTACCATTATAGACATTTGACATTATTGTATCCATTGCATCTTCTGAAATATCAAGTCCATTACTTGCACTCAAATCCTCACCCTGATAAAAACTAACCTCTGTTATGGCTTCTGTAGTAGCATCTCTACTTATCTTTGCATAATCATTAAGTGAACTTCTATCATCATTTAAATGAAATACAGTAGATAATTTCCCCTTTTCTAAAAATAAAATTGTATTATTTTCATTATTAAAACTTAGATTTTCTTGGGTTAATAAATCAGTAATAGTTAAATCCCCTTTTATATCTCCTAAGCTTTTCATAGCACTCAGCATATTGCCAGCAACACTGACACTAATATTCTCCATTAAAGCCTTATCCATAACAGATTCAGTAAATATCTCACCATTATCAAGGGTGCCTTCATATATTGAATAAGAAGAGGCTTCTCCTGTATCCTGGTTGATTTTCTCCACTATAACCTTATCATTTAAAGCAGTATATCTCTCTGTAGCTTTAAAATCCCCATTAACTAATTTACCTTTAGCTTTAATCTTAGTAATGTTTGTAAAGCTATTATTCCTATCTATGCCAAATTTATAAACTGCTTTTTTATTACCATTTTTATCGTAATCTACCCTGAGAACTGAATCTTCCTGATAGATATATTCTGACGAACTTTCAACTTCAGTTTTCCCCAACTGCCCCTTTTCCCAATCAATTTTATCGCTTTCTAATCTATTAAAACTTACCCCTCCCTTCTGCTCTTCTGCTAAACGCCAACTTCCGTTATCGGTCTTCTCATAATTTTCTTTTGTATAATCGTTAAATGTAAGAATAGTAGAGTCTTCTTCATTTGCCCCAACAGGAAAACGTCCTTCATAGCCAAAGGTCTCATGATTTACAGAATCAGTACTCGAATTATAAGAGAGACGACGTGTAAATCCATTCTGATCTGTACCTACATATCCCCCAGCGTTTTCATTCCACTGCCAATCTATACCCAATAAATCCTGATTTCCTGAATAAGAATTAAGAAAATCTCCCACTTCCTCACGAGCTTCCTTCTCTACTTCAGAAGCATTCTGACCTAAAGGCGACAAAATATTCTCTTCCTCTTCTTCAACCAAACTAAACTCTCCGCTTTTCTCATCATAATTTAAACTAACCACTTCCGGTTCTTCTGAAGAATTAAAAATTAAACTACCGTCCTTTTCTGTTACATCAGTTCCTTCTTCAACAGCAATTACACTTTGATTAGCTAATACCCAGCCGCCATCAATGTCGTCATTCAACCCCATGGTTACATTATCTACGGTTAAAACATCATCATTAATTCCGTACAACAAATCGGCATTTAGGTCTAAAGT
>JAGYNU010000087.1 GCA_018399975.1 Candidatus Omnitrophota bacterium | reverse complement strand
TATAGATTATATAGAGATATATAATGGCAGAAATATTTTTAGTTTATCTAATCTTAAAGCAAATAAACTTGCCTTAAAATTTAATTTAAAACCTATCTCAGGAAGCGATGCTCATTTTGGTTTTGAAATTGGGAATAATTTGAAAAGTTTTCTAAACTGGAAAGGTTTTGTAGGAATGTTTTTAACAGGTATTTTTAAAATATTCTACATTGTAAAGCAAGTTATATCAAATAGATAATATGTATCCCCTCCAAAAGAAACTATCAAAATTTCTATAAACATAGTATTTTAAATATCTTACTTGACAAAAACAATTTTTTGTGATATACTTTATAAAGTTATAAAGTAGAGTTTTTAAAGTTAAATTAATGGTTTTATTTACTATTAACTTTTCTCAAAGGGGGAGAAAGATTTTGTCTTTTTTTATTATCTTATCTTTATTATTCATTCCCATTTTTTTATATTGTTTTCATAGTATTTAAAAGAAATTTTGAAAATAGAGGAATATATATTCAAAAAAAGGAGGTATTAGATGTATGCTCGTATTCTAAAGGTATTTTTTGTAGGTTTAATTTTATGTTTTTTAGTTTTAAATAATTCTGAAGCAAATTACAAAACACAGGATTTTTCTTTTAATGTTTTTCGTACTATCAGAACACAGATTGTAATGCCTTATTTTCCGGGTGCAGAATTGTTAGGGTTGAGTGTCGCAGATATGCCTTCTTTTAAAGAAGGGTTAAAACTTTTTCTTGATATGGTCGAAAATTTAGATTTAGGTATTGATGATATTAATTCTTTGGGTGATATTTTAGATGAATTATATCAAGAAGGTTATCTTAATGATACTCAAGCAAATAATGCAGCAGCTATGTTTGAAATGGCGAATGCATATACATCTGGGATTAGGCGTGACCAGGTTACAATAGGAGAAGAATTTAATCAAATTTTCAGCATTTTAAGATTTTCAGAAATAAAATCTTTAGTTGGCAAACTAAAGTTAGCACTTGATGAGTATTACAGTAACAATGAGATTGATTTAAGAGAAAAACAACAAGTTATGGATAATTTAGATAAAGTTGGACAGATGGCTGCACTTTGGGTAAGCGGTCCTATTAGTACAAAACCTATGTTAGAAGCTTTACGTGGTGGCAAAACTGGGATTATGGCTGTTAATGCTCAAATTACTGCAAGTATTCCAGGAAATATGCTTGAAGCAAAAAAACAAGATGCCGCAATTATGTTTGAGTATGCTATGTCTGAATCTAATTTAGAAGGTGGTTATACCGGACAATATGCTAAGGATTGTGTTGATGCAGTAAGGTATTATGCATTTCTTTTAGGATTTGATAATTACTATGGGATACATGCCGATCATACAACTGTTAGCAATGATACATATGAAGCAGTTGACTATGCTTTAAGGCATAATCAGGCGCAACTACGTGCTGCAGAACATTATAAAGATAAGGCAGGTTTTACATCTATCGCTGAAGACCCATCGTCATTAGTTGCAGTAAGTGAAAATTCTCAACTTGCAGTATTAAATAATATGAGTTTAGCAGATTTTATGTCTGTTCCTCAGATAGGTGAAGTGATTGCTCAAAGATTAATTAGCCATGGCGAATTTAAAGAATTAAAAGAACTTACACAGATTGAGGATTTAAATGAAGTAAGAATTAATAATTTGTTAGATTATATAGAATCTGAAATACTGGTAGAGATATTAAATAATATGAGCTATGAAGATTTAAAAACCATACCGAGAATAAGCGACAAGCTTGCGGATATGATAGTTAAAAAGCGTGAATTACTTGGAGTTTTTGATTCTTTAAATCAAGTTAACAGTATAGAAGGGATGGATGATATAGTAGAAATAAAAGGTATAAAGGAAGATAGAACGGTTTTTGAATATTTCAAGGCATATCTTGATTTAAAGCGTGTAATTGTTCTTAATCATTTGTTATCTTTATCTATTCCTGATGACTTAGGACGGGAAAATGAAGTAGGTCATATCGGAAGAGCTGATCCATTTACGGGAGCTGCATTTATGACTACTCCTTTAGAAGCGGTAGTTTTACTTGAAGGATTAAGACGTGAATTTTATCCCGAACTAATCGAAGAGATGGAAAAACATGGAATTGATCTTGAATTAGCACGTCCTATTTATCCAGATCTTTTAGCTATAAATAATGGGACTGTTCATGGTAATGTGTATGTAGATGGAAAGTTAGTTCCGACATCTGTAAATATACAAAGGACAAAAGAAGTTGCTGATGTCATAAGGCCTTTAGGAACTGAAATTGCACAACATGGTGTTACCGGTACTCCTTTTGATACTTTAAAAAATTACTTGGCAGGTTTTATATTAAAAGCAAACGTAGGAACACAGTGGAGAAATATTGTCCTACAGCAAATGCCTGAGGATTTATTTAAAGATATGCTGGAATGGACTATTTTAAATAAAGGTAAACCTTCTAATTTTAATGGAGTATCTTTAGAAACAACTGTTTCTAATATGAAAAAACTTACTAAAGAAGAAATACTTAATGATGAAATATATGCTCCTTTTATAAGCAAAAATATAAAATATTCCATTAAAGTATTTAAAGAACAGTTGGATAGTTTAGGAGAAGAAAAACTTTTAAGAATAATTAATACTACTCAAGCTGTTTCGGCTCAGTATTTGGATGCTTTTAATGCTACGGGTTCAATGTGGAGTATTGTAGAAAGTTTGGGATGGAATTGGCATAGACCATAGTATGAATAGGTGTTTATAACAAAGGAGAGGTTGACTATGAAAAAAAGTTTGCAATTATTTTTTATAATAGTTTTTCTTTTAGTAAATACATCTAATGTTTTTTCTTTTCAAAATGCAACTTATAGAATAGTTAGAAATTCGAACCAATCAACTGAATCTCATCCTTTTGTTATTCCTGGACCTAAGGATAGCGATGTTGGTAGGATTTTATATGATATAGAACCCGCTGGTTCTGGAATAATTACTTCTATTACAGGGAACGTTCCTCAGGATGTATTAAGTCGGGAAGAAGTTCAGGCAGTTGTTATACCAACTTTAACTGCAGCATTGGCTGCATGGGAGAAAGTACCGATCGGCAACCTCCTCAGCCAGATTTACGCGCTGATCTATCTCAATCCCGTGGATCATTTCGTCAAGCGCGAGCTCGGCGTGAAGCGCTATTGCCGCTATGTCGATGATCTCATGCTGTTCGGCCTGACCCGCGAGCAGTGCGTGGAGTATCGCGAGCGCATTGCCGCGTTCATGCGCGACCGGCTTGGGCTGGAGCTTTCGCGCACCACGATCGCGACCGTACAGCGCGGCGTCAACTTCGTCGGATACCGTACCTGGGCGCGCAAGCGATTCGTTCGCAAGCACAGCCTTTATACGCTGCGCCGATCCGTTGCGCGTGGAAAGCTCGACTCCGTCGTCTCGGTGCTCGGGCACGCCAGGCGCACGCACAGTCTGCGACACATGATTGCGACGGTCAGACGCCGAACCCCGGCGATGTACCGGGCGCTCCCGCCGGCATATAGGAGGATGACATGTACATGACCGAAGCTCACCAATTGCCGCCGAGCCACATTTTGCGCGACGGCCTGCGCCATCCCGTCGCCCCGCTGATCCGTCGCGAGGATATTCATCGCCTCGCCAGTCTCGGCGTGCTGCGGCACATCACCGCCGAGGGTCCGGCCCCGCTCGGCTATGGCCCCTGGCATCTCGCCGAAGACGCTCAAGGGCCGCATTACTACCGCGAGCCTGCGGGCAC
>JAGYNU010000086.1 GCA_018399975.1 Candidatus Omnitrophota bacterium | reverse complement strand
TATTATATTATACTGCTAATAGAAATCTTGCTATTTCAAAATAAATTATTAAAGCGGTCACATCTACTATTGTAGTGAGGAAAGGCCCTGTAGCTATAGCAGGGTCTAATTTTAATTTACGGAGTATAAGCGGGAGTAAACTCCCTGTTAAAGTAGCAGCAATTATTGTAAATACTAAAGCAATCCCTACAATGATACTAAGAGTAGGGTCTCTTTGCATAATCATTGCTCTTATATAGCCCAAGCTTCCCAAAAGAAGACCTAATATTAACCCCATTGGAATTTCCCTACGTAATATTTTGAGTATTTGATTAAATTTTATTTCTCCAATAGCTAACCCTCTTATAATTAAAGTTGATGTTTGAGTTCCTGCATTTCCTCCGGAACCTGTTAGCATAGGTATAAAATATGCTAAAGCTACCAGCATTTCTATTGTCGGAGAATAATGTCGTAATAAACTTGTAGATATAGTGTATGTAAATAACAATATCGCCAGCCACAATCCTCTTTTTTTCGCTAATGTAACAAAACTTGTGTCAAAATAATTTTCTTCTAAATTTTCAATAGAAGCCATTTTATATATATCTTCTGTATTTTCCTTTTCTACTACATCCATTATATCATCTACAGTTATAATGCCTTTTAAAGTATTTTTGCTATCTACTACAGGGATAACCAGTAAATCATATTTTTGTATAATATGAGCTACTTCTTCCTGGTCATCTCTTGTATTTACGGAGATTACATTAGTTTTCATTATTTCTTTAAGTTTTTTATTTTTATCAGAAAGAACAATATTTTTTAGTGATACAAAGCCTTTAAGCCTATCTGCAGAATCGATTATATACACAAAATAAATAGTTTCTTTTCTGGGTGCAATTTCACGAATTTTATCTAAAGTCTCAGATGTAGTTAAATAAGAAGGCAGAGCTACATATTCTGTAGTCATTATAGCTCCAGCAGTATCTTCAGGATAAGCTAAAAGTTGTTTTAATTCCTCTCTTTTTTCTGGAGCCATTAATCTTAGCAGTTTATTTACTAAATCTTTGGGTAGTTCTTCAAATAAATCTGCTTTTTCATCAGGAGCCATATGTTTAAGTAATTGTATGCTTTTATTTTTATCTAAATGTTCTAACAAAAGAATTTCTTCTTCCTCGTCTAACTTTTCAAATACTTCTCTGGCTTTATTTTTTTCGAGAAGAAGAAAAAGTTCAAGTTGCTGCTGTTCTTTAAGAGAAGGTATTACTTCTGCTATGTCTGCCGGATGTATATCTTGAAGAGTTTTTCTTAATGTTTCTTTGTCAGAAGCTATAAGTTCTTTTATTGTTGGAGCTAATAAAGATATTTTTTCCATAGTTAACTATGCCTTTGATTATTTTTATGTAATAGTATAAAATATCTTACAGTATATATATTTTTAAATCAAGAAAAACTTATATTTCAATAAATAATATGAATTTTTTCTATAAGAAATACATAAAAGCAATTATATTGATAGCTTCAATAATTTTGCTGCTATTTCTTAAAACTTTTGATATTTCCTGTCCACAAAAAGTAACTGATGTCATCGATGGAGATACTATTCAACTTGCCGATAAAACAATAGTGAGATATTTGGGAATAGATACCCCTGAAATACGAAGAAAATCAAACGGTGAATGGATTTATGATCCTTACCCTTTTTCAGAAAAGGCAAAACAGTATAACAAACAATTAGTTAAAAATAAAATAGTTAAAATAAAAACTGATATGAGAAAAAAAGATAAATTTAATAGGTTATTAGGATATATTTATCCTGTTAAAAATAACCTTTCATTTTTAGATAAAGTTGGTATATTTTTAGGTTTTTCTAACATAGGATTAAAAGAAATGGCAAATATTCAGATTTTAAAACAGGGATTAGCAATTATGGACGTAAGGTCTGAAGACATGAAATATTTAGATGTTTTTGTAAAAGCACAACAATATGCCCGTGAAAATGAAAACGGTTTTTGGGAAAACAATCTTCAACCTGTTGCATCAGAAAATGCAAAATTTCATCTAAGAGAAGTAATTACAATACAGGGTAAAGTTACCAGTATCAAAAAGAGGGGCATAGTATTAATTTTAACTTTAGATAAAAATTTTCCGATTGTGATTTTTGAATCTAATTTAAAATTATTTTATGATATTTCAATCGATGATTTATTATATAAAGAAGTAGAAGTATTTGGCATGGTAAAGGAATATAAAAGCAAACCGCAGATTATTATATGCCATCCTTCTCAAATAAGTATTGTAAAGTAATTTTTGAAATTTAAATAGAACATTTGATTTTAAAATATATAATGTTATAATACTATCTGTAAATAATTGAACAGGTTAGGAGGATAATTCATGAAAGAGAAAAACTTAAATATAATGATGATGACTATTCACGGTTATGTAGATGCTGTTCCTATATTAAGTAATGTAGATACAGGCGGGCAGGTTGTATATGTTTTAGAATTAAGTAAAAATTTAGCCAGATTAGGGTGTAAAGTAGATATTTACACACGCAGATTCGAAAACCAGCCTGAAATAGAAAAAGTAGAAGAAAATGTTCGTATAATAAAAATTCCATGCGGGCCCAAAAAATTCGTGCCTAAAGAATATATGATAGATTATCTTCCTGAATATATAAATAATACAAAAAAATATATAAATGATAATAATCTTGAATATGATGTAATAAATTCTCATTACTGGGATGGTGGGTATGCTGGTATGAAAATGTCAGAGATTTTAAATATTCCGCATTTTCATACGCCTCATTCTCTGGGTATATGGAAAAAACAGGGAATGGAAGGTGAATATACAGAAAGTGAAATGGAGAAGAAATATAATTTTAAACAGCGTATAGGCACTGAAAGAGAAATTTATCATAAATCCGATATTTTAATAGCTACTACGCCAATTCAAAGTTCTATGTTTGCAGATGACTATAAATGCGATAAAGAAAAAGTAATCGTAATCCCTCCGGGATTTGACCCGGATAGATTTTTCCCCGAGTCAAAGGAAAAAGTAGAAAAAGATAGAAAAAGACTGAACTTACCTGAACATTATGTATTTGCCGTAGGGCGTATGGCTTCAAATAAAGGATATGATTTGCTTATAAAAGCAATGAAACTTGTTATAGACGAAATAAAAGAAGTTAAATTGCTTCTTGGAGCCGGCTCGGAAACTCCTACAGATGATGAAAAAAATATGGCCAAAGATTTAATAGACCTTGCATCCGATTTAGGCATACAAAATAACATAAAACATATTTACTATGTTTCTGACGAGGATCTGCCTTATTTTTATAGGTGTGCCGATTTGTTTGGTTTATCTTCCAGGTATGAACCTTTTGGTATGACTGCTATTGAATGTATGGCATGTGGAACACCAGTAGTTGCTACGGCCAGAGGAGGTTTAAAAGATGCATTAGAATACGGCAAAGACGGATTATTTGCCGATCCCGAAGATACTGCAGATTATGCTAAAAACCTGTTGATGATACTAAAAGATAAAGACTTTAAAGAAAAACTTTCCCAAAATGCAGCTAAAAAAGCCCAGGAAAACTTTTCATGGCCCAATATAGGCAAAAAAACTTTAAATGAATTCAAAAAAATATTATAGATTCAAATCTATAATTTCTTTCCTTTTTCATTTTTTTACAAGTTTTCTTCTATATATTTTCTTAAAATCTGTTTTAATCCCAGCTTTAATTATTTAAATACCTGTAATTAAATAACTTATAGAATATAAATTTTATTTGAACATTTTTGCATATAAAATAAAAAAAACAAAAGATATGTAATAAATAATTTTTATTGGTGTTATATAAATACAGGATAAAAAAGAAGGGATTTTTATTTAGATTTAATTTAAAA
>JAGYNU010000085.1 GCA_018399975.1 Candidatus Omnitrophota bacterium | reverse complement strand
GAAGAATGGGAAAAAGTAACCCAATCCCAATGGCAACAACTTATGAGCTTAGCACAGGAAGTAAGAGGAGATAACTTCAAAGAAGGGTTTGAATTTATCAGCGGAATTACAATCAAAGAAGAACCTATGATAACCTTACCAGACGGAAGAAAGATTAGTGCCTCAACAATCCAAGAGGCTTTAAAGAGATATATAAATGGGGAGGAAAAATGAAATATAAAGTAGATAGAGATAAAACAAGACCTGTAGATACTAATGAAAAAGAAATACAAAATAAGTTAGCAATGTGGGAAGAATGGTGTCAAATGGGTAAGAACGTAATACTACAAGGAACTGATAAGTATACAGGGGCAGAAAAAGATAAATCTGAAACTATAGATATAATGCCGCAAGTAGTAGGAGAGGATGGTTATGTTAGTTTTATTATTTGTGATATACTTAAAAGGCTTATTAGATTTAAAAATGATAAACGCCAGAGAGATTTAGTAAAGATAAATGTGTGGTGTTATCTTTTAGATAAATTTTATAGAGAAAAGAATGAGGAATAATGAGAGATAAAGAACCCAAATTTTTAGGTTGGTGTAAATATTGTAAAGGTGAAGTATATGATGATGAGGGTTACATTTGTATTAATGGGGATTATTATCATTATGATAAAACAAATAGATATTTAAACTGTTATTTTCCTGAAGAAGGAATAGAGGAATTAGATTTTGGAGAATAAAATAGTATTAGTTGATTGGGGCATGGTGATTCATAAGGCAGGGTATAGTTTAAGTTATGGTAATGCTATGCCTGTTGCTTATACAGGTACCCAAATGTTACTTTCTTATTTATCCAAAGTAGGTGTTAACAAAGAAGATGATATTATAATTGCTTGTGATGGTAGAGGTAATTGGAGAAAAGAGTTAGAAGAAGAATACAAAGGAACTCGTTCTGCTCAAAGAGAAAAATCTAATTTAGATTGGGATAAGATTTATAATGACTTTGATTGGTTATTAGAGCAATTTAAACAAAGCGCTTCTTGGTATATAATAGGATTAGATAGAATAGAAGCAGATGATATTGCCTCAGTAGTAGTAAGAGAAAATTTAGATAAAGAAATAGTCTTGATTAGCTTCGATCAAGATTGGCAACTTCTTTGGAATTTTGATAATGTAAAAATATTTTCTCCTTTAGTAACATATAAAAGTAAAAAAGGAGCATATAAAGTTAAACCTAAAGACTTTAATCCTTATGAATTGCTAAATAAAAAAATACGTAAAGAAGTATCAGATGATTTGGTAAATGAAGTTAAAAGTGAAGAACAATACGAAATACGAAAAACAATAGTAAACTTATTAGAATTGCCTGATTACATAGAAGAACCTATTAAAGCAGAGTTACAAACAATGAAAAAAGGAACGGATAAAGTAGATAAATTTCCTTTTGAGAACTCTTTAAGAAAAAAATTTGCTAAATTATATGAAGATAAATCTAAAGTAATAACTTATGAAGATTGTGTAAATTATAAACTTAAAAAAAGGAGGTAGTACAATGGCTAAAAGAACTATGGATTATTTGTTTTCTTTTGAAAACGATAAGGGTAAAAAACTTATCAAACTAAAATCTCAGGAAACAGATAACGATTTGTGGGTAGTAGATAGAGAAGGTAAAGTATTTAACTTTTCTAAAACTTTATCAGAAGGAGATAAAGTAGAAGCAGATATAGAAACAGATGGTAAAGAGTATATAATAAAATATTTGAAACCTCTTAACAAAAATGGTAAAAAAGATAACGGCAAATCAACTAAAAAGAGTGCTTCTACTAAAAGTGGTAACTATAAATATCCTAACAATTATATGAGTCCAAGAGTGCCAGAGGAAGCAGAAAGAATGACAAAGTTGTCTGTATTATCTTCCTCATGTGAGTTTGTGTCTAATCTAATGATGGGTAAAATAGATGAAGTTTCTACTGGTATAGAGATGGTAAAAGAAACTTATAATGAATTGCTAAATGAAGTGAAACAATAACAATGGTATGGGCAAATCAGATTATATAAATGAAGATGGTAGTAAAAAAAGAATTATTTGGTGTGGAACTAAAGGAATAAGAATTCCTGTAGTTATAATATATTGTGACGAGGGAGAGAAAGTTCCTATAAAAGAATGGTATGGTGAATTTTAGAAAGGAGCAATGATAAAAAATAAATTCCAAGAAAAAAATACTAGAACATTTATTACCTTATTTGGAAAAAAAAGGTTTAAAGATAGACAAACGGAAAAAGGATTTTGTATTTGAGTGTCCTTTCTGTAAATCCAAACCAAATAGTGCTACTATCTTAGTTAATGACAAAAGCAAATTAAATTGCTTTAAATGTAAACCTAAAAAGCAAATAGGTAGATACTATAATTTAATAGACGTAGTTAGACAAATAGAGAAAGATAAATCTGAATTAAATGATGATGATATATTACAGTATATTAAAGAGGAGTTAGATTTAAATGTTACTACTGATAAAGAAGTAAAAGATATAGAGAAATATTTACAAGCTTATCAAGAAAATGGTTGGGATTTAGCTCCAGTAGTAGGAGAGAAAGAATGTTATGAAAAAGAATGGCAGAAAAAAACTCATACAGATATAGAAGAATGGCGAAGATGGATATTTGAGGATAAAATAAACATTGCAGTGAAAACTGGTAAAGTTAGTGGAGTATCCGTAGTAGATTTAGATACTAAAGGAGATGTAATACCAGAGGAAATAGAATCTATGATGGGAGAAACTTTAGTGCAAGTAACGGCTAACGGTTGGCATCTATTTTACAAGTATGACGAAAATTTACCTACTACTAATAGAATAGATTATGATAAAACCGACATAGATATAAAAAATGATGGTGGATATATAGTAATATACCCAAGTGTAACTGATAATTTTGAAAGGTATTTTGTAGATAATAAAATTGCTACTATACCAGATAAACTCAAAAAATTTTT
This sequence comes from Candidatus Omnitrophota bacterium, assembly GCA_018399975.1. Lineage (GTDB taxonomy): Bacteria > Omnitrophota > Gorgyraeia > M55B152 > M55B152 > M55B152. The sequence goes on along the minus strand of JAGYNU010000085.1, from coordinate 1,112 downwards.
ATTAAAAAGAACCAATTCTATAAAAATAAAAGAAATAGATAAGGAACAATATGAAATAGAAAAAGAAACTTATAGAAAGAAACTAATAGGGGAAGGCGAAGGTCGTAATGAGCTTTTTGTTAGATTAGGTGGAATGTATAGAAAATTTTTACCAATAGATAAAACTAAACAAGCATTAAGAGTATTAGATAAAATAATTTGCCAACCACCTCTAAACAGGGAATTAGATAAAACAGTATTTAAAAGTATAGAAAAATATACCCAATCAGATGAATCTAGATTAGAACATCAAATATTGGAGTATTTAAAAGAAGTAGAAAGGGCTACTCAAGCTGAAATAGAGTTATCTTTATCTGGCAGGTTTGCAGCAGGAAAAGAAAAGACAGATATAAAAAAAGCATTACTTAATTTAGAAAAAGATAATAAGATAAAAAGATGGGGTAAACAATATCATATAATCAAACAAATGGAATGGAAAGATACTTTTTTAGGGTCATGTGTTCCAGTTGATTTTAAAGTTCCTTATTTTGATGATTATTGTTATTTTAACAAAGGTGATTTAAGTATTCTGGGAAGTAAAAATAAGTATGGTAAATCGTGTTTATCTATGAATATAGTGCAAAGGTTTGTAAAACAAGGAATTAAGCCATATTACATTTACTCGGAATCGGGAGGTAGATTCGAGAAATATGCTAAAGCTTTGAAGTTAAAAGAAGGAGATTTTAATAGGGTGTTTTGTTCTGACCCACAAGATGTAATATTGGAACCTAATGCAGTTACTATTTATGATTGGTTAATGCCTAAAGATTTTTCTCAAACTGATAAAATATTTTCTAAATTGATAGAACAGTTAGAAAAAACTAAAGGGTTTATGATATGCTTTGTTCAGTTAAAACATGATGAATCTTTTTTTGCAAGGAACATGATAGGGCAATTCCCTACTATTTTATCAAGATATTTGTATTCTGATGATAAAGGATTAGAAACTAAATTTGTGTTAGATGATGTAAGAGACCCCAAGTTTAGCGGTAAAAAAAGTTATGAGATACCTTGTCAATACATACCAGAAACTAAAGAAGTAAAAACTGCTAAGGAGTTAATGGAGGAAGAAT
>JAGYNU010000084.1 GCA_018399975.1 Candidatus Omnitrophota bacterium | reverse complement strand
CATTTGAATTACAGGTTTTATCTTATTTAAAAGCATCGGGATATACGATAGGATTATTGATAAATTTTGGTAATAAAAGTTGTCAAGTGAGGAGATTAATGATTTAATCTCTGTAATCTTTATTAATCATAGTAATCAGGTATAATCAAAGATTATATCTGAAGATTATACTAGGAGATGTTATGAGAAAATTGTTTTATGTCGTATTAGATGGATTAGGAGATGTTCCTTCTGAAGAATTAGAGGGTAAAACTGCTTTGGAATTTGCTAATACTCCTAATATGGATAAGTTAGCTAATAGAGGAGCTAATGGTTTAATGTATACGGTAGGTAGAAATATAGCTCCGGAATCTGATATTGCAGTAATAAGTATTTTAGGTTATGACGGTCATAAGGTTTATACTGGGAGGGGGCCTTTAGAATCCTATGCTGAAGGAGTAAAAGTTAATGATGGGAATCTTGCTTACAGAGTTAACTTTTCTACCTTAGGTGAAAATAATAAAATAATAGATAGAAGAGTTGGTAGAAATCTTTCAACTGAAGAGGCTACTGAGTTAGCTAAAGAAATTAATTCTAAGGTAAAATTAACAAGTTATCCTGCAGAATTTGAGTTTAAAAATACTGTGGGACATAGGGGAGTTTTAGTAATACGGTTAAAGGAAGGTAATCTATCAGCTTTAGTTACAAATACCGATCCTGCTTATGATAAAGAAGGTGTTTTTGGAGTAGCTAAAGAAAAGTTTGAAAACGTATTGTTGGAGTGTAAGCCTATTGAAGGTAAAGAAAACTTAGAAGAAGCAGAGAAAGCTGCGGTATTAACTAATGAATTTATAGAAAAATCTCATGAAGTAATGCAGAAGTCTGAAATCAATAAAAAAAGAAAAGAAGAAGGTAAATTGCCTGCAAATGTTATAATTACTAGAGACAGCGGAGATAAACTTCCTAAATTTGTCCCTTTAAAAGAAAAATTTGGAATGCACTTTGGCTGTTTTGTAGAGATGCCTGTAGAAAAGGGTATAGCTTTGCTTACAGGCATGGATGTTATTCAATTGCCTTTACCAACTCAGGATTTGGGTAAAGATTATGAACATAGAGCTCAAAAGGCCATAGATAAGATAAAAGAATTTGATGCATTATATATACATATAAAAGGTCCTGATGAGCCTTCTCATGACGGGAATGTTCAGAAAAAGATAGAATCTATTGAATTAATAGATAAATTTTTCTTTGGGACTTTGCTTAGTTCTATTGATAAAAATAATTCGGTAATAGCTATAACAGCTGACCATTCTACGCCCTGTAGTCTTAAGGCTCATTCTGCAGATCCAGTTCCACTCTTGATTAACGGTGAAGGAATTAAGGGCGATGGGGTAGAAAATTTTTCTGAAAAGGAATGTAGGAAAGGATCTATTGGTGAAATTGAAGGTATACAACTAATGCCTAAATTAAAAGAAGCTGTTCAAGATATTTAGCAGAGAAATTTCGCATTTTTAAATTCCAAATCTATTTTTTAAAAAATATTTTTTCGGTTTTATTTTAAAAGATTTGTACTTTATTTAGTGATATAATAAATAAAGTAATGAATTTAACCTTTATGTAGTAATTGGGCTGTTTTTGTATATAAAAAAAATAATTAAAGTAAGGGATTGAATATGTTAGAAGTTAAAAATGCTATAGTTAGCGTGTATGATAAGAACAAGGTAGTTGAATTTGCTAAAGGTTTAAAAAACCTGGGGGTTAATATTATCTCAACAGGAGGAACAGCTGAAATTTTAAAAGATAATGGTATTAAAGTAGTTGATATTTCTGAGTATACAGAAAGTCCAGAAATGTTGAAAGGAAGAGTTAAAACATTGCATCCCAAGATACATGCTGGCATTTTAGCTTTAAAGAATGATAAAGAACATATGCAGCAGTTAGAAAGACAAAAAATTGTTCCTATAGATATGGTTATAGTTAATCTTTATCCTTTTAGTAAGGTTAGTAGTATAGAGGATGTAGAATTGGGGAAGGTTTTAGAAAACATTGATATCGGTGGGCCTACTATGTTGAGGGCAGCTGCTAAAAACTATAAAAATGTAGCTGCTGTATGTTCAATTGATTTATATGACAGGATTTTAGAGGAATTAAGAAAAAATAATAATATGTTAGAGAATGATACTTTATTGAATTTAGCTGTTAAAACTTTTAAATTAACTTCAAACTATGATAGTTTGATAAATGAATATCTTAAAAATCAGATTAAAGATTTTAAAGAAGAATATTTTGTTAAGGAAAAAGAATATAAGTTTAGGAAAGTTTTTGATTTAAGATATGGTGAAAATCCACATCAAAAAGCAGCATTTTATAAAACCTTAAATTCCAATATTAAGTTTGGCGTACCTTTTATAAAAAAGTTGCATGGCAAAGAATTATCCTATAATAATATTTTGGATGTGGATGCTGCTTTGGAAAGTTGCATCAGTTTTATTGAACCTGCTGTTAGTATTATAAAACATACTAATCCTTGTGGGATAGCCATAGGTAAAAATATAATAAATGCATTTGAAGATGCTTTGGCGTGTGATCCTATGTCAGCTTTTGGTAGTATAATGGGGTTTAACAGACTAGTTAATGTTGAATTGGCAAAATTAATTTTGAAGGGATTTGTGGAATGCATTATAGCTCCTGGTTATGAAAAAAAAGCGTTAGAGTTATTAAAAACCAAGCAGAACATAAGACTGTTAAAATTTGATCAACCTAATGAAATTAAATTTGATAAATTTGATTTTAAAAAAATAAATGGGGGATTATTAATACAAGATAGAAATGTTATAGAAGTTAGAAAAGAAGATTTAAAAGTTGTTACACAGAAGAAACCAACAGAAGAGCAAATTGAATCTATGCTTTTTGGGTTTAAGGTTATAAAATTTGTTAAATCTAATGCTATAGTAATTACATCCGGAAAGAAAACTGTTGGATTGGGGATAGGACAACCGAGCAGAGTGGATGCAGTGAAAATTGCTGTAAGAAAAGCAAAAGAAAGGGCAGAAAAAGCGTGTTTGATAAGTGATGCTTTTTTCCCAATGCCGGATAGTATAGAAGTAGCAGCTGATGCTGGGATAGAAGCTATTATTCAACCTGGAGGGTCTATTAGAGATAAAGAAGTTATAAAAGTTGCTGATAAATTAGGAATAAGCATGGTTTTTACAGGCATAAGGCAATTTAAACATTAAAAATAGGTAGCAAGTAGCTGTGGGCTACTAAACTACATGCACGGATTTTAAAAGAAAGATAATCAGATTTTAGTTGAAAGTTGAACGGTTGCGTAGCTGGAAACGTCTAACGTAAGTTGTTGAACGTCAGACACTAAGAGTTTAACGCAACCGAAAGACGTTCAACGATTCGAGCTACATAACCGAATAACGATCGACGTTTAAACCTATGCATGTAGTATTGTATACTTAGCAAGTAGTAGGTGACAGGTATCAAGTAAAAAAATAAATATATGAGAGTATATGACATGTTACTTGTAACCTGATACTTGAGACATGAGCAATTATGGATTATCAAGAAACTGTTAAATATTTAAAGTCATTTATTAATTACGAGAAGAGTAGTTTTTATTCTTATCCCAGAGCTTTGCGTTTAAATAGGGTTAAAGCTTTAGTGGATTTTTTAGAAATACCATATAATGATATAAATTATATTCATATAGCTGGCTCAAAAGGGAAAGGTTCTATTTGCTCTATGGTAACAAGTATACTTGTAGAAGCCGGATATAAGGTGGGTTTATTTACTTCACCTCATTTTGAAACTGTTAGAGAAAGAATAAGAGTATTTGATTCGAAGGATATTGGTAAAAATATACCTGATATGCAGGGCTTAATTTCCGAAGATGAATTGGTTGAATTAGTAAATAAGATAAAACCCAGTATAGAAAAATTTCAAAACCAGAAAAGATACGGAGAAGTAACTTTCTTTGAAGTATATACCATTTTAGCTCTATATCATTTTATAAATCAAAAAGTAGACTTTGTTGTATTAGAAGTAGGCTTAGGAGGTAAATTAGATGCTACTAACATAATCCATCCACTTGTTTCTGGGATTTCTTCTTTAAGTTTAGACCATATGGACAAATTA
>JAGYNU010000083.1 GCA_018399975.1 Candidatus Omnitrophota bacterium | reverse complement strand
AATCATTTTTAACTTATCCTATCAGGATAGATTATCTTGGTAAATTTTTAAAAAGTTTTGTTTTTTAACGATTACTGTATAAAATATGGTAGATTTAGATAAAAAAATAAATAGCTTATATATGTAAATACTGAAAGAGGTGATTTTGTTTAATGTTAAATAATTCGACAGACAATTCTTGGCGTAGTTTGTCAATAATTATTTGGGCAGTATTTCCATTTGTTATGATAGCAATCTTAGTTGTATTGGCATTTATTTACCCGGAGGGTTTTATGCAAGCATTTGCAAAAGATACTACAAGGGGTGGAGGAATTATAGAGCATGGAACAGTGATTGTTTTGTTGCCGGGTATTATTGCAGGATTTATTGCTTTTTTTAAATATCGTAATAGATTATCTTATCGTTGGCTAAAATGGTGGCTTTTAATTTTAACATTGGCTTGTGTTTATTTTGCCGGTGAAGAGATGAGTTGGGGGCAGCATTTTTTTAAGTTCGATACGCCAGATGTATTAATGGCAATAAATGACCAAAGAGAGGCTAATATCCATAATATTAGTTCTTGGTTTGACCAAAAGCCACGAGCTTTAGTAGAGTTTTGGATTATTATAGGCGGTATATTTGTAGGATTGTGGAATTTAATGAAGAAAAAAGTAGTATTACAGCATGATTGGAGATTTTGGTTTTGGCCGACTTATGAATGTATTATTACAGCTATATTGGTATTATTCGTAAGGGTGCTTGATTGGAGTGGAAATTGGATTACCTGCAAGAGTTTAAAGAATTTCGGTTCAAGTGAATTAAGAGAATATTATGTAGCATTGTTTTTGTCTATTTATTTGCTTTCTTTTTGGTTTCGCTTGAAGCAGATAAAAAAACAAAATACAGATTAGAGAAGGAGGCTAAGATATGGAGAAGGCACCAGTTTCAGTGGTTATAATAACTTATAATGAAGAAGGCCTGATAGAAGGATGTTTACAAAGTGTATATGGTTGGGCGGATGAGATAATTGTAGTTGATGATGAAAGTACGGATAAAACTAAAGAAATTTGCGAGAAATATGCCGATAAAGTATTTACTAAAAAGATGGTAAATCAAGGTGTTCATAGGAATTGGGCTGATAGTCAAGCGAGGAATGATTGGGTGTTGAGTCTTGATGCTGATGAAAGAGTAACAGATGAATTAAAAGTAGAAATTAAAAAGACATTAGCTCAGGAAACAGAATATAGTGGGTTTAATATACCGAGAAAAAATCATATGGGTAATTACTGGATGCGATGGGGAGGGCAGTATCCTTCAAGACAGTTAAAGTTGTTTAAAAAAGATAAATTTAGGTGGGAAGAAGTGGAAGTGCACCCACGTGTTTTCTTGGAAGGAAAAAGCAAAGATTTAAATGGTGATATAATTCATTATACATATAAAAATTATACTGATTTGTTAAATAAGACAAATAGACAGACGACATTGGAGGCAAAAAAATGGTATAAATTATCTTTTAAGGAACCTAAAAGGGTAGAATGGAAAATGAATTTTCCCCATGCCGTATGGAGAACATTAGATAGATTTTTTAGATATTATTTAAAAAAGAAAGGTTTCTTAGATGGTTTTGTTGGTTTTATGGCAGCTTATATGGCGGGGTTTTATCAAATAGTAAGTTATGCTAAGTTTCGGGAGCTCAAAAAAAGCTCCCGCGCAGATTAGCACGGATGGAAAAATTAAGGATTAACACAGATAAAATAAATAGCAAGTTTCGGGAATTTAAAAAGGAAATCCTATAGAGGTTAATTTAAATAGCATGTTATTTGATTTTTATTATGAGTTTAAAATTGGTAAAAGACTTAAAGAGATAAAAGAAACTTTAAATGATTTTTTTGGTTTTCCTGTGCGTCTTAAAAAATTATCTCAAAGTTCATCGAAGAACAGTATATATTTTGTTATTTCTAATAAAAAAATTCTTGCTATAGTAAAAGTTAAAAATGAATTCCGCATAAGAAAGATCTCTGGAAATTATAATACTTTTAAAGAAAATTTAAATCAGGCCTATAAACATTTTCAAACCGAATGGGATAAGTGCACTAAAGCTTTTCCTTATTCATTAGCCCCTAAACCTCTTTATAAAAATAGTGGTTTTATAGTAACAGAGTACATAGATGCACCTTCAGCTTTAGAAATTATACAGAAAGATTTTAATAAATTTGAGAAAATAATAGATATAGTAGTAGCTAATTTAAAAAAGTTGCACCAAATTGGCATAATACACGGCGATACTGCTTTATATAATTGTTTGTTGCCGGGTGAAGGAAAATGTATTTTTATTGACCTTGAAGATCAAGGACCTTGTTTTAAGTCGTATGCTAAGAATTTAGTTTTTGAGTATTTGCATTTAGCTTACAGCACAATTAAATTTTTGCCGAGGAGATATAGAAAGATTGACCCTTGGATTAAAGTTTTTAATGAACATATTGGACCTGAAGCTAAAGGCATAGATATCACTGTTTTTAAAGAAAAATTTTATAGTTTAAATGATATTGACCCAGATTTTAAAAAGTTGAAGAAGGTATTTCGTTGAAAGTTAAGGTGGTAAAAAAACGAAAGTAAGTATTTAATGTTCTTAATTATGTTTCTAAGATGGACAAGAGTGGACATTAGAAAATTGAAGATAAAAATGGAAAAGGAAAAAAATGAGTAGATGGAAAGAAAGGGGGGATTTTTTAAAGACCATTTTGGGTTTTTATAATGGGAGGGATTGGAAAAATGTAAAGGTTAGGTTCATTGTATCTACAGGAAGGACGGGGACAAAGTTTTTAGCAAAGTTTTTTGATAGCTTTTCTTCTACGATTAATGCTCGCCATGAACCTAACCCAGACTTTTTAAAATTAGGTATAAATTATGCCAGAGGTAAGGTATCTTTTGATAAAGCATGTGCAACTATAAAAAAAAGTAGATTATGGATATGTAATGAGATAGATAAAAATAATGTAAAAATATATATTGAATCTAATAACAGATATTTTTCATTAATACCGGTTTTGTGGAAAATCTTTCCTGATGCTAAAATAGTTCATATTATAAGAGATGGAAGAGATTATGTACGTTCTGTGATGAATAGAGACCATTACACTGTTAAAGATGGAATATATTATAAGAAAAAACTTAGGCTTCAAGCAATAGATTTTCCAGATGATTTTTATTATGATAAATGGAATAAAATGAGCCAGTTTGAAAAGTGTTGTTGGCAGTGGGTTAAAAGGGATAGTTTTATATATAAAGAGGTTAAGCATGATGGTAGAGCTATAACGGTTAAGTTTGAAGATATTTTTGATAAAAATAAAGATTATACAGGATTATGGAAAATTGTAAATTTTATGCAACTTGATATTAGCAAAGAGAAATTTATAGAAAAATGTAATAAGTTTATGGATAATAAAATAAATAGAAATAAAACTTATATATTTCCACACTGGAAAGAATGGAGCAAAAAACAAAGACAGCAGTTTATAAATATTGCAGGTAAGCATATGGAGTTATATGGATGGTAGTATGAAGCAAGAAAATAATATGAATAAAATTTTATTTTACATTATTGGTATCTCACAAATATGTCTTTAATTAATATACTAAAAATATTTAGTGGCACTATTGTTGGATTGGTTATAGCAGTAATTGTATTGTATTTTATTGCCAGGAGATATTTTTATAATATTCCTATTTTAATGTATCACCACATAAATTATTCTGAGAAAAAGAATTCTCTATATGTTACTCCAGAAAGATTTTTTGAACAAATAGAATTTATAGCTAGTCATGGATATAATGTATTGACTTTAGATGAGTTTATAGAATACTTGATGGGTCAAAAAAAGATAGAGCATAAAAATCTTGTTTTAATTACATTCGATGATGGATGTAAGAGTAATTATGTATATGCTTATAAAAAGTTAAAAGAACATAAGAAAACAGGATTGTTTTTTATACCGGTTAATAAGATTGGAAATAAAAGGTATTTGACAAAAGAAGATATTTTAGAGATGAAAAAAAATGGTATGATTTTTGGTTCTCATACTTTAAATGAGTGTTATTTACCTGATTTGAGTCAAGATGAAGCTAAAAAGGAAATATTTGAGTCTAAACATAAGTTGGAAAAATTGATTGGTAAAGAAGTAAAAGCAATTGCTTATTGTGTGGGTGGTTATACTAAAAAAATCATAGAGCTTGTTCAAAAAGCTGGATATGAAATTGCTTTTACAACTAACCGCGGTTTTGATAAAAATTGTAAAAATAATAGTATTTATCAATTACGTAGAATAAAAATTACTGATAATGATAATAATTTTAAGTTATGGGCAAAGTTAGC
>JAGYNU010000082.1 GCA_018399975.1 Candidatus Omnitrophota bacterium | reverse complement strand
AGCTTTAGTCATTTCTAAATCGTAACCTTGCTTGGTTCCGTCGGCGTCTTTACTTGTAAGCAGAATTTCTCCTGCACCTAAAGATTTTACCTGTTTTGCCCAATTTACCAAATCTAATTCAGCAGATTTATTTCCTCCATAAATGAGCACTTCCCATACAAGCTTCAGGCTACCAGCTTCATGTTTCAAGCTTTTGACTTTACCTGTAGCCTGTAGCTTGTAGCTTGTAGCTTGTCTTTGTCCGTCTATTGCAACTACAATTTTTTCTTTGCCGAATTTTTCTGATGCTTGTTTTATAAGCTCGGGATTTTTGACAGCAGCAGTATTTATAGAAACTTTATTTACACCAATATCAAACAAATTTTGCATTTCTTCTAAATTACCTATACCTCCACCCACAGTGAAAGGAACTGTAACTACATCAACTACCCTTTTTACCCATTCAAGGCGAGTTTTTCTGTTCTCGACTGTGGCTGCGATATCTAAAAATACTACTTCATCTGCACCCTCCTGGGAATAACATCTTGCAGCTTCTACTGGGTCACGGGCATCTTTTAAATCGACAAATTTTATACCTTTAACTACACGACCGTCTTTTATATCTAAACAAGGAATGATTTTAACAGGTTTCATTAATTCACCTCTTCAAAGGATTTTTAGATTATTAACGGAAATGAATCACAATTTTAGATTATAACAAGTTTGAGATTTATTCTCAAGATATTTTCAAAATTACTATTTGTTTTTCTTTTAAAAATAGAAAAGGCGCCCCTTTAACAGGACACCTTTGTCACATTCAATAACTAACACCCCTATTTGTATTGCTAAATTACCAACTGTTATAGAGGATATCACAAACACCAGATATATGTCAATATTTTTTTATTAAAAATACCAGATTTTATATATTTGATACGCTTTTAAAAAATATAATAAGGTAGAAATATCATGTTTATCTTAATTAAGGAAAGAGAAGATTTAAAGTAAATAATATACAGGTAAAAATACTCACAATGTGCAATTATCTTTCTTCTTGGTGATGTTTTATAATACGCCCTTCAACCATGAATATAACATCTTCGCAAATGTTTGTACATAAATCAGCCATGCGTTCCAAAGTTCGTGTGATTCTTAGAAGGTAAAGTGACCTTTCTATTGTTAAATGGTCTTTGGTCATATAAGTTATTAATTCACGCAAAATTTTATCTCTTAATCCATCAACCTCATCATCCATTTCACATACTTCTTTTGCCTGTTTTGTATTTTCAGTTATAAAAGAGTTAATACTTTTTTTTAACATTTCCTTTACTTTTTGAGCCATTTTGGGGATGTCAATTAGCGGTTTTACAAGAGGTTGTTTAATCAAGTATAAAGCACTATCACTTATTATTGCTGCTAAATCACCCATCCTTTCAAGGTCATTATTCATTTTTAAAACCATTAAGATTGTTCTAAGATCTACTGCGACAGGTTGATGCTGGGCTATTATTGTAGTACAAGATTCATCTAAATCTGTTTCGTAATTATTGGTAACAGGTTCATCTTCTTTCACTACTTCAAGCAATAAATTTTCTTTTTTATTAAGCAAACCATTCATGCTTTTTGCAATCATATTTTCTACTAATGTAGCATATTCTATTAATTTGTGCTTTAATTTTGTTATTTCTCCTTCTAACATTTATACCTCCTGAGTTTTAATTTGATAGAACATAAACAAGTATTTTTTTATCCATTTATATTATCCGAACTTCCCTGTTATATATTGTTCTGTTCTTTTATCTTCGGGAACCGTAAAAAGCCTACCGGTTTCTCCAAATTCTATCAATTCTCCTAAATACAAAAAAGCAGTATAATCTGCTACTCTGGATGCCTGTTGCAAATTATGTGTAACAATCACTATTGTGTAGTATTCTTTTAACTCCTGTATCAATTCCTCGATTCTCCTGGTCGAGTGAGGATCCAAGCTGGCACAAGGTTCATCGAATAAAAGAACATCCGGTTCAACTGCCAAACAACGTGCAATACAAAGTCTTTGCTGCTGCCCACCTGAAAGCCCTAAAGCATTATCATATAATCTATCTTTTACTTCCTCCCATAAAGCCGCTCTCTTTAAAGACTTTACTACTTGCTCTTTTATAAAATCTTTATTTTTGCTTTTTATCTCCAAACCATAACTTACATTTTGAAAAATACTTTTAGGAAACGGATTCGGTTTCTGAAAAACCATTCCAACCTTTCTTCTCAATTTAACAACATTAACTTTAGGGTAAAGAATATCTTTGTTATCTAAATAAATTTTACCCTCTACTTTTGTATTTGGCACTAAATCGTTCATCCTGTTAAACAATCTGATAAAAGTGGATTTTCCACAACCAGAAGGCCCTATTATAGCAGTAACCTGATTCTTATAAATCTCCATATTAATATTTCTTAAAGCCTGCTTTTTCCCATAAAAGAAATTTACATTTTCTACTCTCATAGCTGCTATATTATCCATAATGTTTCCTTTGTTTTTGCCTGATTATAATTGCAATTGCCGATACCGATAAAACTAATAAAAGTAATATCAAAGCACAACCATAAGCAATCTGAGTCTGCTGTTCAGGATGAGTCCCTTCGGTCATAAGAGCATAAATGTGATACGGAAGAGCCATTACTTCCGAAAAAACAGAATCAGGGAAACCTCTCATATAAAAAGTTGCTGCAGTAAAAATTATAGGAGCTGTTTCACCAGCCACTCTTCCAATACTCAAAATCGTACCAGTCAATATTCCAGGCAAAGCAGCAGGAAGAGTAGTCTTTTTAATAGTCTGCCATGGCGTAGCCCCTAAAGCAAAAGATGCTTCTCTGTAAGATTGGGGGACTGCCAGTAAAGCTTCCTGAGATGCCGATATAATTTGAGGTAATACCAACATACCTAATGTCAAACTCCCCGAAAGCATAGAAACACCAAAACCAAAAAATTTAACAAATACAGCTAAACCAAAAAGACCGAAGACCACCGAAGGGACTCCTGCTAAATTATTTATACTAATCCTTATAATGTTAACAACATAACTTTTTGGACCATATTCACATAAATAAATTGCACAAGCAACTCCTAAAGGAAGAGAAAAAATAATAGAGCCTAATGTAAGATAAAGCGTTCCCACAATTGCAGGGGCTATACCTCCTGCAGTCATACCCTCTCTTGGAATATCTGTTAAAAAATTCCAACTTAATACACTAAAACCTTTAGATGCCACAAAATAAACGAGTACCCCGAGAAAAAAAAGCATAATCAAAATACAAAAAAACAAAAGAGTAAAACCCAATTTTTGTGTAATTTCTGATTTCATCTTTATAATCCCAAACCCAGTTTTTTTCTATACTTTTTGCTAATTAACTCTGCAATAATATTAAATATAAATGTTATTATAAAAAGGATTAATCCTATAGCAAATAAAGCATGATAATGCAGGCTTCCCATCACTGCTTCTCCCATTTCCGCAGCTATGCTCGCTGTCATAGGCCTTACCGGGTCAAATATCGACTTGGGAATTACTGCTGCTCCACCTGCTACCATCAAAACCGTCATTGTTTCTCCTACTGCTCTTCCCATTCCCAAAATAATTGCAGTAGATATACCCGAAGCCGCAGCCGGAACTGTAACTTTAGTAAGTGTCTGCCACCTATTTGCACCAACTGCAAAAGACGCCTCTTTAAAACTCCTGGGAACATAATTTAAAGCATCTTCGGATATACTACATACTGTCGGAGTAGCCATAATACCAAGCATCAACATCGCAGTAAAAGCACATAATCCTATAGGAATATTCAATAAATTCTGCAAAAACGGGGCAACTATAACCATACCGAAAAAACCATATATAATAGAAGGTATGCCGGCAAGTACTTCGATTACAGGTTTAAGTATAGCTTTTTGCCGAGGACCAGCTAATTCATTAATGTATAAAGCACCACCTACACCTAAAGGTACCGCTATCAGTATAGCTCCTGCCATTACGAAAAAAGTAGCTAATATTAACGGTAAAATACCAAACTCCGGAGGTTCGTAAGTAGGATACCAAAATCTACCGAAAAGAAATCTAAAAATATTGACTTCTTTAAAAACAGGCAACCCTTCCTTAAATAAAACCAATGTTATTCCCACTAAAAAAGCAAGAGAGGCAAAAGCAAGAATACCGAATATAGATTTATATATTTTCTCGCAGTCTATTTTCATTATATATTTATAGTGACTTTTTTATATAAAGGGCGCCATGTTCTGGCACCCTTTTCTATATATCATATCAAAAGCTGGAATTCAATATTTTTTACTTTAAACCTACATACCCAACTTCTTCAGCTAATTGTTGGCCCCTGT
>JAGYNU010000081.1 GCA_018399975.1 Candidatus Omnitrophota bacterium | reverse complement strand
TTTAAAGCTAAAAAAAATGATATACACAGATAAAAAATAGATTCACGCAGATAAAAACATGGAAGAGTATAAATATGAAGAGTTAAATGCTGACCCGGATAGTACTGACCCGGACGGTACTGTCCGGGTCAGTAGAAAACGGTAATAAAAAATAGTTATGAAAAGATTAAGAAGGGATTTTTATTTACGTAAACCTTTAAAAGTTGCAAGGGATTTAATAGGAAAAGAACTTGTCCATATGACAGATGATGGAAAAATATCGGGAAAAATTGTAGACGTTGAAGCTTACGGCGGAGATAAAGAAGATTTAGCTTGTCATAGTCTGAGTGGGGGAAAGACAGATAGAAATGAAATTATTTTTAATAAAGGTGGTTTTGTATATATTTATCTTATTTATGGTATGTATTATTGTCTTAATATTGTTGTTGGAAAGAAAGATTATCCTGCAACTGTTTTTATAAGAGCGGTTGAACCTTTGGAAGGATTGAGTCTTATGAAAAAAAAGAGAAATTTTAAAAATAAGAAAAATAGAAAGATTTTTAATCTTACTAACGGCCCAGGTAAATTATGTCAGGCTATGGGATTTGATAAGACATGTTATGGAAAAGATTTGTGCAGAAATGAAATTTATGTTTTGGATTCAAAATCAGTCTCAGATAGTGAAATAAATTATCTTCCCAGAGTAAATATCGATTATGCCGGTGAGTCAAAGCATTATCCTTGGAGGATTATATTGAAATCTAATAAATTTGTATCTTAATAATTTCAATGGCAGTTGATAATTATATCAATTTAAGAAATAAAAAATATCCTGTTATACCCAAACCTGTTCCTCACATATTAGTTTCTACTAAAAAAGAATTACATGGTTGGGCAAAAGGGAAAAGAGAGTGTAATGTAGAAAGGATGCTTATTAATCCTTATAATGGATGTAGTATAGGATGTTTTTATTGTTACTCTTTATCTTATCCAGGATATTTTCAAATTTTTAGAAATAAAGGTATAATTGTAGTAGCAGAAAATTTTGATAAGGTAATATCTGAACAATTAGATTCAATTGATGTGGCTACATGTGGCTATCTTTCCCCAATAACAGATCCTTTCCAGCCTATAAATAGTAAGTATAAGTTATCCGAGAAAATAATTGATGAGTTTATAAATAGAAATATTCCAATACAAGTTACTACTAAATCTCATATACCTAATGAGGTTTTGGATAAAATAAAAATACAAAAACATTCTTTTATACAAGTTTCTATATTGACTTTTAAAGAAAGAGTTAGAAAAATGTTAGTTCCTAAAGGAGCTAATACAGACAAGCTTTTTGATAATATTAAAAGGGCACGTGAGAGAAATATTTTTTCAGTTGCCAGGATAGATCCTATTTTTCCATATGTTACAGATGATTTTTTAATTTTAAAAAACTTAGTTAAGAAACTTAAAGATAGCGGAGTAAGTCATATTGTAATTAGCATATTAGATATTCCGCTAAATATGAAATATCAGGTTTTAAAAAAAATTTCTTTTTATTTTGGCAGAAAAACAGCTTATAATTACAAAAAGCTTTATGTGGAAAATATAGACGGTTGGTTAAATGCTAAGATAGATTATAGAAGGAAAGTTTTTGACTATATGGCAAATTTGTGTGATAAAGAAAATATGAGCTTTGCTTTATGTATGGAATATGAATTAAGAAAAGATAAAATATGCAGGCTGAATAAAGAATTTTCTAATTCTATTAATTGCGATGGCACGAGTATACCAGTATATATAAGAAAAAAAGATAAATTTTTTCCTACTTGTGATTGTAATGGTAATTGTCTTGATTGCAAAGAAGCTAAATGTGGTATACCCGATTTGGCTATGGGGAGAAAAAGAGATTCTAAAAAAAATTGGAACTTGAATGATTATAAAAGATGGTCAAAACAGATTAACCAAAGAAAAATTAAGTTTTGAAGTATGGAATTCATTAAAGTCTTATTCCGAAACCGTTTACTTTGTAAAGAGTTTAGTGTCTTTCGCCACAAATTCGGCGGACAGGAATTCGCGCATATGATTTAGATTCATGGAGTTTTAATATAATAAATGTTAAGGGTGAACCCCGCAACCATTCACTTCGTGAAGCTTCGGGGTTAATTCGCGTACATAATTTACGCTTCCTTTGGGCGCGTAAATTATACGCTCATTAAAAAAGAGGTATAAAATGACAAAAACTTTTATTTTAGTTGTTGTTACTACTATATTTTGGGGCATAACACCGATACTTGAAAAATTAGCGCTCACAAAATCAACGCCGTTAATAGGAGTTACTGTAAGAAGTATTGCAGTTGCTGTTTTTATGGTATTTTATTTGTTAGTATCAAATAATATTAGCAAGCTGGCTACAGTTAATTTAAAAAGCGTTATGATTTTTTCTATAAGCGGTATTTTAGCCGGGGCTTTAGGGATGTTAACATATTTTGGAGCATTGAAAACAGGAGCTACCTCAAGGATAGTTCCTATAGTTGCAGCTTATCCTTTAGTTACTGCAATACTTAGTGTAATTATATTAGGCGAGAATGTAACTTTACCAAGAGTTATAGGCACATTGTTTATTATTAGTGGCGTGTTTTTGGTTAAATAAAATATTTTAAATTCAAATTATCTTAATATAGATACAAGCTATGAAAGCATTAATTCAAAGAGTTAAAAGAGCAAATGTTAAAATTAATAAAGATGTTTTTGGAAAAATAGAAGAAGGGTTGGTAGTTTTTTTAGGTATAGCTGAAAAAGATTCCGAGAAAGATGCAGATTGGCTTTTAAATAAAATAATTAATTTAAGAATCTTTCCGGATGAAAGTGGGAAGATGGATAAAAATCTTAGGCAAATTAAAGGTGATTTTCTTGTAGTTTCTCAATTTACCCTTTTAGGAAATTGCAATAAAGGAAGGCGTCCTTCTTTTGATAAAGCGGCTAATCCTGACAAAGCAAAAAGCTTGTATGATTATTTTATAAGAAAAGCAAGAGAAAAAAGGATAGATATTGTAACCGGTAAATTTGGTGAATTTATGCAGGTGGAACTTGTAAATAACGGACCGGTCACTTTTATAATCGATACAGAAAAATAGATTATACTGCTTGATGTACTTTATATGTTGGATAAGGAAACTTTATATAATATATTTATATAGAGAAAAAATACGAACAGCTGGTATTGAATGTTTTTTAATACTGCATAAAAATAATATCCTGCTACGTAATTTTTTTTGCAGATTGACATATTTAATTTTTAGTGATAGAATTAAACTATCTTTCCATTATATCTTATTTTAATAATATATACTATATATTGTATTTTTTCTTGACAAAGTATCTATATATGGTATTATGATTTTATGGTTTTTTGTATTTATCGTTTAATTTTTTTATATTAAGGAGGCGTATATGTCAAGAGTTGAAGAAAATCTTACCACTAATGCAATGCAAGTTTTAAAGAAAAGATACCTTAAAAAAAATGAGAAAAATGAAGTTATTGAAACTCCTGAAGAAATGTTTCGTAGGGTTGCTTTGGCAGTTGCAAATTCGGATAAAAAATATTCTAAGAGTTCTAAGAAAGTTCATGAAACTAAACAAATGTTTTCTGACATGTTAACAAATTTTGAGTTTATGCCTAATTCTCCTACTCTTATGAATGCAGATAGAGATTTAGGACAGTTGTCAGCTTGTTTTGTTCTTTCAATTGAAGATTCAATGGAGAGTATTTTTGAAACTATTAAACGTGCTGCAATGATTCATAAAAGTGGTGGTGGTACAGGATTTTCTTTTTCTCGTTTAAGGCCTAAGAATAGTGTTGTTAAAACTACAGGAGGAGTGGCTTCCGGGCCTGTATCATTTTTAAAGGTTTTTGATTCGGCTACTCAGGCTGTTAAACAAGGGGGAACTAGACGTGGCGCTAATATGGGTATTTTACGAGTAGACCATCCTGACATATTAGAATTTATAACATGTAAAGAAAAAAATGATCAGATAAATAATTTTAATATATCTGTAGCAGTTACAGATGAATTTATGAAAAAGGTTGAGGCTGGAGAAGATTATGATTTAATAGATCCTCATACTAAAGAAGTTGTTGACAGCTTGAACGCAAAAGAGGTGTTTGACCTTATATGTAATATGGCTTGGAAAAATGGTGAGCCTGGTATAATTTTTATAGATGAAATGAATAGATTCAATCCTACTCCGAAGTTAGGAAAATATGAGAGCACCAACCCATGTGTTACTGCAGATACTTTAATATCTACTGAAAAAGGATTAATGAGGATAGAAAATATTGTAAAAAATTTTTCCGAGGGAGGATTGAAGATATTTACGGATGAAGGTGTTTTAGATTTTGCTTATCCAAAAGAAGA
>JAGYNU010000080.1 GCA_018399975.1 Candidatus Omnitrophota bacterium | reverse complement strand
CTAATTGACCTAAATGAAAAGCAAGTGAAATGAGGACACCACTTAATGAACAGAGTGAAACTAAGTGGTATGACCGAATTTCATCCGCCAATGTTTGTGGCGGAATACAAGAAACAAGATACAAGTAACAAGATACAACCAAATGACGAAATCAGAATGACGAATGACGAAAATAACAAACAACCAAATGACGAAATCAGAATGACGAATGACGAAAATAACAAACAAACAAATGACGAAATCTGTGTTTGCCGGCAGGCAGACGAATGACGAATTGCAAGCTACAGGCTGCAGGCTGCAAGCTACAGGCTGTAGCATGTGTTCTATATTAAATACAGCCCGGATACAACATTTAGGGTAAATCTCTTTGATATTTACCCTAAGTATCTCGGGCATATCCGCCACAAATCGTAGGCGGACAGGAATTCACACTATACAATTTATGTTCATTTCCCGCCAAAGGCGGACAGGCATTCCATAAATTGTAGTCTCATTTAGGAGGTGGAAAATTGGCAAATTTAATTAAAGGGAAATTAGATGGAAAAAACAAAAAATTTTGTTTAGTAGCTTCTGAGTTTAATGATTTTATTACTAGTAGATTGGTGGATTCTGCTATAGATACATTAGAAAAACACCAGGTAAAAAATACTGATATTACAATCGTATGGGTTCCTGGAGCATTCGAAATTCCTTTGGTAGCTAAAAAAATTGTTGATAAAAAACAATATTCAGCAGTAATTTGTTTAGGTGCTGTGATAAAAGGGGAGACTTCTCATTATAATTATATTTCAAGTGAAGTAACAAAATCTATTGCTAATATTTCCATATCTTCTCCTATACCAATTAGTTATGGTATCATTACAGCAGATACATTAGAGCAGGCCATACAGCGTGCTGGGGCAAAAGGAGAAAATAGAGGAAGACAAGCTGCTTTAACGGCTTTACAAATGGTTGATTTATATAAATCTGTTAGTTGATGTTTTACTGTTTTAGTATTTTTTGACATAAAAATTGACGGATATAGTGGCTTATAAATTATTATCAGGCAGGAATTCGTTTATACTGTTTAGTATACTAAATAGTGCGTTCATTAAAAATATGAGGAAAAGGACTAGAGCAAGAGAATATGCATTAAGAATTTTGTATCAATTTGATATTAATAAGACAGATTTAAGTATTATTCTTGATGAAAATTTTAAATTTGATAATATTAATTTAGATATAAAAGAATTTGCTTATAGTATTATTAAAGGAACTATTAAAAATTTAGAAGAGATTGACAAGATAATAGCAAAATATGCCCAAAATTGGTCTGTTAAAAGGATGGCTGTTATAGATAGAAATATATTAAGAATGGCTATATTTGAATTGTTGTTTTTAAAAGATATCCCTCCGAAAGTTAGTATTAATGAAGCTATAGAATTGGCTAAGAAATATGGCGATAAAAATTCTGGTAGATTTATTAATGGTATACTTGATAAGATTTTTAACAATTCTTTAAATTAATTATAAAAAGATATGTTCGACTATTCTGCAGATTTACATTTACATACCATTTTTTCAGATGGAACTTATACTCCCCAACAATTGGTTAGAAAAGCTAAGAATCTTAGATTTAGTGCTATATCTATTACGGATCATGATATTATAGATGCAATTCCAATTGCAAAGGAAGAAGCCGATATCTTGGATATTGAATTAATTCCTGGGATTGAATTAACTATGAATTGGGGGCAGTCAGAACTGCATCTGTTAGGATATTGCATAGATTGGGATAAAAAATGGTTTAAGGAGCTTCTTAATAATATATGTCGAGTAAGGTCGAAACGTATAAAGAAAATGATATTTAAGTTGAACAAATTAGGGATAGATTTAAAAATAGGAGATGTTTTTAATATTGAAGATGATAAAAAAAAAGCAATGGGAAGATTACAGTTAGCCAATGTATTATTTAAAAAAGGTATAGTTAGTTCTCCCCAGGAAGCTTTTGATAAATATATCGGGAATTCATCTTCTTGTTATGTGGAAAAATATAAATTATCTCCTGAAAAGGCAATAAGCATTATTTTAGATTTGAACGGTGTTCCTGTTATAGCTCATCCTGGAGTTAATATAAATGAAGAAATTATATCTAAATTGGTTGATATTGGGCTTAAAGGGATAGAAGTTTATCATCCAAGCCATAATAAAAAACAAATTAAGCAATATAAACAAATAGCACAGTACTATAATTTAATTATCACTGGTGGTTCGGATTGCCATGGCGAAGCTAAAAATAAAGTTTTAATGGGAAAAATAAGAGTAAGTAAAGATATAGTAGATTCGTTAAAGAACAAAAAGAAAGAGATTTCTCATGTATGATGAAAAGTTTATTAGAAAATGTTTTGAATTGGCAATTAAGGGGGAAGGTTTTACTAATCCTAATCCTATGGTAGGATGTGTTGTCGTAAAAAAAAATGAAATTGTGGGAGAAGGGTATCATCATAGTATAGGGTCTGCACATGCAGAAGTTTTAGCTTTAGAACAGGCAGGCCGTAAGGCTGAAGAAGCTACTCTATATACGAATTTGGAGCCTTGTAATCATTACGGAAAGACTCCTCCTTGTACTGAAAAAATAATTAAATCTAAAATAAGCAAGGTCGTTTATTCTATGCTTGATCCAAATCCAATAAATAATGGTAGTGGGATAAAGAAATTAGAGCAATCAGGCATAAAAACAAAAGGCGGAGTTTTAGAAAATGAAGCTAAACAATTGAATTCGGTTTATATTAAGTTTATAACTGAAAAATTACCTTATGTTACTGTTAAAATTGCTCAAAGTATAGACGGCAAGATAGCTACTTTTAATGGGCAATCTAAATGGATAACTGGAAAACAAGCAAGGTTATGGGTCCAAAAATTCAGAAACAAAGTAGATGCGATATTAGTAGGTATTGAAACAGTTTTAAAGGATAATCCCCAGCTTATCCCGCATTTAAGTAATAATGAAGATTGTAAATTTATTTTTAGAGTTATATTGGATTCGAAATTAAGGACGCCTTTAGATAGTAGGATTTTTGATAAGATAAGTAAATTTCCTGTCATTATTGCTACTTCTGGTAAAGCAGATTTAGATAGGCAAAGTTTGTATATAAAA
Source organism: Candidatus Omnitrophota bacterium (assembly GCA_018399975.1). GTDB lineage: Bacteria > Omnitrophota > Gorgyraeia > M55B152 > M55B152 > M55B152. Next base: position 1,295 of record JAGYNU010000080.1, on the reverse strand, counting down.
AAAGGAGCAAAAATTATTGTTGCAGGTAAAAGGAAAGTAGATATAGTTGTTTTAATGAAGGAATTAGCTAAAATTGATATTGCACATGTGATGGTTGAAGGCGGAGGGGAAGTTATTGCTTCTTTTTTAAAGGATAAAATGGTAAATGAAATTTTTTGGTTTATAGCTCCTAAAATAATAGGTGGAAAACATTCAGTTACTTCAGTAGAAGGTAAAGGGATTTCTGATTTGAATAAAGCTATCGGACTGGGAAATTTAGATATTCAAAAATTAGGTAGGGATATTTTAATTCATAGTTTAGTTAAATAAAAAAATTAGATTAATATGTTTACAGGTATAGTTGAATCCATAGGAAAGGTAGTTGAATTGAACCGTTTTTCAAATTTAGTCGAGTTAAAAGTATTATCTCCAGTTTTTATTGATGATGTTAATGTTGGTGATAGTATATCTGTTAATGGAGTTTGTCTTACAGTAAAGAAAAAAGATAAAGATTATATTAGTTTTGATATAATTTTGCAGACTTTAGAAAATACTAACCTTTACGATTTAAAACAGAATGATAATGTGAATTTGGAACGTAGTCTTTCTGTTACTAAAATCGTAAGTGGGCATTTAGTAACAGGTCATGTTGATGGTGTTGGTAATATTGTTAAAATTAGTAAATTATCTAATGGGCAATATCAAATGCAAATAAGTATTCCTTCTGATTTAATAAGATTTGTTGCTTCTAAAGGCAGTATATCTATTGATGGAGTAAGTTTAACAGTTGTTGAAATAATCGATAATATTATTTTGGTTGGTTTAACTCCTTACACTTATAATCATACAATTTTTAAAGAGAAAAAAGAAAAAGATAAAGTTAACATAGAAATAGACTTGATAGCTAAGTATGTAGATAGATTGATTTCAAAGGAACATTTCATAGACAAAGATTTTTTAAGTAAATATGGGTTCTTAGAGTAGATTGGAGAGTTTTGTTTAAAATTTTCCCTTTCAGCTTCGAACTTTGAGCTTCTGGCTGAATTCGGGGTGTAGCGCAGCTTGGCTTAGCGCGCAGCGTTCGGGACGCTGAGGCCGCCGGTTCAAATCCGGCCACCCCGATTAGAAAAACAGAAGATAAACAATAAATAACAAATGACGAAATCCGAATGACGAATGACGAAAACAATAAATAACAAATGACGAATTAGGTTACAGGCTGCAGGCTACAGGTAACAAAGCAAATTTCTAATTGCTCTAATTGACCTAATTGATCTAAAACAAGTAGAAAGTAAGAAGTAACAAGTAGCAAGACA
>JAGYNU010000008.1 GCA_018399975.1 Candidatus Omnitrophota bacterium | reverse complement strand
TACAAACAAATTTTTTTATTGAAAAATTTTGCATTGAGCTATCCTAAAACTTTGCATAAAAGATAGTTAATTAAATTAATTGCTATATTCGTGAATAATATGGGTTAGGACGACATAGATATTATTGAAAATAATATTCTGTTACCTGTAGCTTGAAACTTGTAGCTTGATTTATTTTATTTTAGGGATTACTGGCAGGTTGTGTTTGAAGGCATTTGAGGTTACACGATGCTGAATTTTTTCTACTAAATTTTTATTAAAACCCTTCTCTATTATTTGTTTTGCATTATATTTTTCTTCATGCATTAGATATAAAACTTTATCAGCATCTTCGTAAGTAAAACCTAATTCATCTTCATCTGTTTGTCTTTCCCATAACCCCGCAGAAGGTTTCTGCTGTATTATCTCATTGGGTATATTTAGCATACGGGCTAATTCTTTTACTTCCGTTTTATATAAATCTCCTATAGGAGCAAAAGAACTTGCAGAATCCCCAAAAATAGTGAAATATCCTAACAATATCTCAGATTTATTACTTGTCCCTACGACTAATCCATTAAACAATTTTGAATAATCAAATAATATTGCCATACGTTGCCTTGCTGTCATATTACCCTTACGAATTTTACTTACATCAGAAAAATCTTTAAAATATAAATCTACAAGGGGTTTTATACTGTATTTTTTGTATTCTAAATTTAATCTATCAGTTACTAATTTAACATTATTGCTTTCCCCAACATTTTCCCCATAAGGAAGATATAAACCACATATTTTATCTGAGCCAACAGCTTCAGAACAAAGATATGTAACTACAGACGAATCTAAACCTCCAGAAAGACCTATAATAATTTTGCTAAAATTTGTATCTAAGACAAATTTTCTTATAGAATCAATAATATTCTTTTTTATTTTTAGAAAATCCATATTTAAATAGATACTATAGTTATGCCATATTTATTAGCATAATTTATTACTTCTTCTTTATCGATAAAAAGCGTCTTTTTATTCTCTACCGCTAAGACACTTGCTCTGGCTTTCTTTAAAGACTTTATAGTTTCCAAACCTATAACAGGTATGTCAAATCTCATATCTTGATTAGGACGAGAAACCTTTACTACAACTACATTCCCGCCACCCAATTGTCCTCCTCGTTTTATAGCTTCATCAGTATGTTCAATAGCTTCAACTGCTAAGACTGCTTTATCCTTAACTATTACTGTTTGGCCTATATCTAAATCAGCTATACTTTTAGCTATATCTTTACCAAATTGTATATCCTCATTTTCCTTTTTTGTAGGATTGCGACTAGTCAAAACGCCCTTATCAAGTAAATAATCTGACAGCCACATCGTAGAATCTAACAAAATTATCTCTTCATTCTCTAAATAATTTGCAATTGCTTTAAGTAAAGAATCATCCTTTTTATCTTTAACTTTTTTTAATAAATCAACCAACTCTTTATCTGCAAACAATCTCATCTTATCAAAAAGATGTATTTTAGGAACTTTACCAATCATTACAACTTTACTTAAAGAATTTTCCTTTAAAAAATCTAACAGCTCTTTTAAATGTCCCAATTTTACTAAATGCAACTTATCTACATATTTTCTTAACTTTCGATCGGTCTTACCTTTTATACCTACAGCTATAATCTTAACACCTTGCTTTTTAGCATTTTCAGCAAGTAAAATAGGTAATTTTCCTTCTCCAGCAATAAGACCAACTTTATTTAAAGACATAATTAAGTAACAAGTATTAGGTATCAGGTATCAGGTAACCTGCAACCTGTGACCTGAAGCTTGCAGCTTGATTTCTATCTACCTATCCCTCTTTTTGAATTTTTAACAAAGTTTATCAAATACTTCTCTTCTTCGGAAAGACTTTTGGATTCTAATTTCTTTATGGCATGAGAAAAAGATAATCTTGAATGAAATAATTCTTTAAAAGCAGATTTTAGTTGCAATCGCTTTTCTTTAGAATATCCTACCCTTCTTAAACCTATAGAATTAATGCTCCTTACTCTTGCTGGACACCCATCAAATATTGAAAAAGGTGGAGCATCTTGAACAACCTTAGCACATCCTCCAACGATAGAAAGTTTACCAATTCTTACAAATTGATGAATAGCTGCCAATCCACCTATTATCGCATTGTCTTCTATAATAACATGTCCAGCCAATGTCCCAACATTAGCTATAATAACTTTATCTCCAATAATACAATCATGGGCTACATGTGCATAAGCCATAATCAAATTGTCATTACCAATTTTAGTATCTCCACTTTTAATAGTACCAAGGTTAATAGTTACATACTCTCTTATGATATTATTATCACCTATTGTAATAGTAGTCTTTTCATTGTTATATTTCAAATCTTGAGGGGCACTGCCTATAACTGCACCAGTAAATATCTTGCAATTTTTACCAATAGTAGTTTTACCTTTTATTATACAATGTTCTGCTAAAACCGTACCATCTCCAATAGTTACATCCTTAGAAATGCAACAATAGGGACCTATTTCAACATCTTTACCGATATTAGCTTTTGGATGGATCTTCGCGGTAGGATCTATTTTCATGACTTTAATATCCAAAAATATATTTTATCCATCTACGAGAGCAAACATCAAGTTAGCCTCAGCTACAATTTGATCTCCTACTAAAGCTTTTGTATATACTTGCCCCGTTTTTGTCTTAACTTTAATTATATTTACTTCCAAACGTAACCGATCACCAGGTAATACAGTTTTTCTAAATTTAACCTTATCAATACTCATAAAATAAGCCATTTTCCCATGGTTTTCTGGCTTACTTAGCATTAAAACTCCTGCCACTTGTGCCATTGCTTCAATTATTAAAACTCCTGGCATAACCGGCCTGCCAGGGAAATGCCCTTGAAAAAAATGCTCGTTAATTGTTACATTTTTAATACCTATAGCATATTTATCTTCAAGTTTTATTATTTTATCTACTAATAAAAATGGATATCTATGAGGTAAAACTTTGTGAATAGCTCTAATATCTAATTCCTCACCTTCTGTTTCTGATATAACACTAGGAGCACTAATACCTCCACGATCTATTCTCTCTTGCTGTCTTTCAAGCTTACGTAAAAACTTTATATTAAGATAATGTCCACTCTTTAACGCAACAATATACCCGTTAATTTGATTACCTAAAAGATATAAATCTCCAATAAGGTCCAAAACTTTATGCCTAGCAAACTCGTTATCACATCTAAATTCATTATTAATTAAACCATTTTTACTAATAACAACAGTATTTGTATAATTAGCTCCTTTGCCTAAACCCATTTTCTTTAGTTTCTCTACTTCTTCTTCAAGACAAAAAGTTCTGCTATGTGCTATTTCTTTAACAAAATTATTATTCAATCCAGAATATTTAATATATTGAGCAGACATATAAGAATTATTATAATCTAAAGTATAAGAAACTGTAAATTTATCATCAGGTAACCCTATAATAATAGCATCATCTTCTCTTACCCAAATCGGAGAATTTATAGAAACGGATTTACGGAAAATATTTTGTTGTTTTATTCCAGCATCATTTAAAATTTTAACAAAAGGTAATGTGCTTCCATCTAAACCCGGAAGCTCTTCATTATCAATTTCAATAAGAATATTATCTATTTTCAATGCTGATAAAGCTGCCATTACATGTTCTATAGTATGTATTTCAAGTCCATTTCTACCTATAGAAGTTCTACGAAGTTTTTTATCAGGCGGAATTACCTTTGACAAATTAGCACGGATAATCGGCTTTTCGGATACATCAATCCTTTTAAATACAACACCAGCGTCGGGAAGATTTGGCTTAAATGTTAAATTCACTTTCTTGCCAGTATGTAAACCTACGCCTTTAATACTAACTTCTTTTTTTATAGTTTGCTGTAAATCTTCCATTTTATTTATTTCCTTCCTTCTTCAATCTATTAATCTCAGCTTTAAGTTCCTTTATCGTTTTAAACATCTCGGGTAATTTTTGCATATAAGCATTAACCCTTTTAGCAACAGAATGAGGTTTAGCAGGATATCCAGAAACACAAGTGTTTTTAGGAACAGATTTAGTAACTCCCGCCTGAGCAGCAACAACAGCATCATTACCTATCTCTATATGTCCAACTATTCCAGACTGGCCAGCACAAACAACTCTATCTCCTATATTAGTACTACCAGATATACCAGTTTGAGCTACGATAATACAATTTTCACCAATATGCACATTATGAGCAATCTGTACTAAATTATCTATTTTTGTACCTTTGCCTATACGTGTTTCTCCAAATCTAGCTCTATCAATAGTCACATTCGAGCCTATTTCAACATCTTCTTCTATAATTACTGTCCCTATTTGAGGTATTTTACGGTGCACTCCTTTTACTGTAGCAAAACCAAACCCATCGCTTCCTATAACAGTTCCACTATGAATAATAACTCTATCTCCAATTTTAATCCTTTCCCTAATAGCAACATTTGGATATATTAATACATTTTTACCTACATCAGTGTGATGCCCAATATAAACTCCTGCATATACCACACTACCATCTCCTATTGAAGTTCCGTCCTCTACAATAGCATAAGGCTGTATTGCAACATTTTTACCTATACTTACATTTTTACCTATAATAGCATTTTCACTTATTCCCTCTGGATGAATAACTTCATTAGGAGCTAATAAAGAAACCATTTTCGCAAAAGCTAAAGACGGATTTTGAGTTTTTATTAAAGGTTTTGAAGTATTTTTTATATTAGTAGAGGTAATAATTGCTGAAGCTTTAGTTTTTTCAACAAGAGATAAATATTTTGGATTTGCTATAAAAGTCAAATCTCCTTCTCTGGCTTCTTTTATGCCACAAATACCTGTAACAACAATATTCTCATCTCCCACCACTTCTCCCTCAACCAACTCAGCTATTTCTGCTAAAGTCCTCTTCATAATTTAACAACCTTTATTTCTTATAGTTAGAATTTAAAATATCTATTATCCCTGATGTAATATCTAAACTATCTACATTATATAATAATGCACTTCGGTAAAATATTAAATCATAATTATTTTTCTTAGCAAAAGTTTCTATAGAATTTTTAATTTCTTCAAGCAATTCTTTCATAATTTCATCTCTTTCCATCTTTAACTTATTTCTTATATCTCTATCAAATTCTTGCAATTTGGTAATTTTATCTTTTAAAACTTCTCTTTGTTTTTCTTTACCTTCATCACTCATTATTTGCATTTCTTTTCTCAACTTCTGTATATCATCTACCATATTCTCTCTTTCGTTTTGCTTTTTTGAAGTAATCTTTTCTAAATCATCATTTTTATCTTTTGTTTTTTCATAACTATCAAAAACTTTACTTATATCTACATAACCTATCTTTAAATCCTCAGCATAAACACAAGGCAATAATAAACTCGCTGATATTATAGAAAGCACAACAATCTTCGAAACCTTTTTAAACATATTATCATACTCCTTATTTTTAAAATTCTATTAAAAAGTCCTGCCCATACTAAAATGGAATCTACCATTAGAACTAACATCTGAATCTATTGGGTATCCATAATCCAATTTAATAGGACCAATAGGAGTCTTAATTCTAACCCCAGTTCCCAAAGACGATTCATATCCTCCTTGTCCAAAATCATCAATTTCTTCCCATACATTACCTATATCATAAAAAACGGCACCTTTAAAATTTTTTATAATAGGAAATACATATTCAATATTTCCTATTAACATAGCTTCTCCTCCTTTAGGATCATCAGTTCCTTCATATTGCGGGCCAACTTCTCTTACGTCATATCCCCTTATAGTATTAGCCCCTCCTGCATAAAATCTTTCATATATCGGAACACTATCGCTATCCCCATAATCATCAACTAATCCAGCTGTTAACTTAAATTCTATCACATGTTGCTCTAAAAAGCTATAATACCAACTACTACCAGCATTATATTTTATAAAATCTTTATCCCCTCCAAAAACTCCCCCGGCAGTTTCAACTGACAAATAAGACCTTCTCCCACTGCTAGGGTCATAACGATTATCTCTAAGGTCCTGAGTTATTCCCAAGCTAATACTACTAACATTATTTTCTCCCTCTTCACTTTCCAATCCTTCAGAAGCATCACTTGCAACATCGCTTATTTTTATATCCTCATATCTATAACTAAAACTGCCATATAAATATTCTTTTAATTCTTTGCCTAAACGGATATTCCCTCCACGTCTTCTCTGATCATAAGCATATCCAACATCTCTTTCCCTTTCTCTCGAACGTTGATACAAATCAAATCCAAAAGAAATAGGCCTATCAAAAATCCAGGGTTCTGTAAAACTTAAATCATAATCTTCTTTAACTGTACCAAATTCAGCTTTGATATTAATTTTTTGCCCATCTCCGGTAAAAGTCGGCCAGTTTTTGTAATCAAAATTCCTTTGGCCTAATTCTATAAAACCCACAAAATCATCAACAGAGCTATAACCCGCTCCAAAACTAAACTCACCAGTCTTTGCTTCTTTTACATCCACTATAAGATTCTTTCTATTAGGAGCAGTCCCTGGTTCTGTATCAAAATTGACTGATTGAAAAATACCTAAATAATCCAATTCTTTTTTACTTTTTCGCAACTTCTCTCCATCAAAAGGTTCACCAGGATAGACTTTTAATTCCCTGCGAATAACAATATCTTTAGTTTTAGTATTGCCTCTTACCCTAATTTTCTCAACATAAGCTTTATCACCTTCAATTATATTATATTTTACATCTATTTCACCAGTGTCGGGATTTAATACTGTATCAGCTTTAACGTCTGCAAAAATATATCCCTTATCAAAATAGAAACTTTGTATATTTACAATATCTTGCTTAATTTTCTGATGCGTAAAAATTTCGCCCTTCGGCATTTCCAACACTTTTTGAATTTCTGAAACATTAAATTTATCATTACCCTTTATCTGAATTTCTCCCGCGATATATCTTTTACCCTCTTTTATATTAATGCTAACTAATATTCTATTTTTACTATCTGGTTCTGAAATCTTATAATCACATTCTGTATCTAAATAACCTTGATTGTTGTAAAAGCTTAAAATTCTTTTAATATCTTCTTCTAACAAACCCTCCTTATATAGCCCTGAAGTGAATAATGTATCTCTACGAGTTTGCATTAATTTTAATATCTTTTTATCTGAATAAACATCATTCCCTTTTATTTTTATTTCTCTAATTTTTAATCGAGCCCCTTCAACTATTATAATATCAACCTGTGCTCTATTAGTTTCTTCATCAATGTTAATATCGTAATCTATATTAACTTCAGGGAATCCTCTTTCTATATAAAGCTGTTTTATTTTACCAACATCAGATTTTAATACTCTTAAATTTAAAAAAGTATCTATGTCAGAAGATAATTCTGCAATTATATCCTTAGTGCTTAAAACTGTATTCCCTTTAATATTAATTTCTTTTAAAATAGGTTTTTCCTGAACTTCAAAAATCACTCTTTTACCATCTTTAAAAGATTCTAATTCTACTATTACATCTTTAAAATAATCAGTAGCATATAATCTTTTTATATCTTCATTTAAAACTTCCTGAGAAATTATATCACCTTTCCTAACTTTTACTTTAGCTAAAATTGCAGACTCACTTAAAGATTTATTTCCCTGTACTTGCAAATCAGTAACATATAGATCCTCACTTGCAAAAACATAAGACATTGATATCGTATGAGCAACAAATAAAAAACTAAATAATAAAAATAACATTTTATTTTTCAAATTAAAACCTCCTTTTGGCTCAGGCTTTCAAATCTAGCATATTCCTTTAAAAATGCTAAATTAACACTACCAACAGGGCCATTACGCTGTTTAGCTATAATTAATTCTGCCAAACCCTTATTTTCCTCAGTAGGATTATAATATTCTTCTCGCAGCAATAAGGTTACTAAATCTGCATCTTGTTCTATAGAACCAGATTCTCTTAAATCCGAAAGCTGTGGCCTATTACCCTGCCTGGATTCGACTGCCCTGGATAACTGACTTATAGCAATAACTGGTATGCTTAATTCTCTTGCCAATGCTTTTAATGAATGAGAAATTTCAGATATTTCATTTTGTCTATTTTCCGAATTTGAAGAACCTCTCATTAACTGTAAATAATCCAATACAAGCAATTGAATACTATATCTAGATTTCAATCTTCTCGCTTTTGCTCTTAATTCCAAAGCCGAAATCCCGGGAGTATCATCTATATATATAGGAGCTTCAGACAACTTACCAGCTGCATTTGTAAGTTTAGGCCAATCAGATTGTGATAAAAACCCTGTTCTAACCTTATGAATATTAACTTTTGCATGGGAACATAAAATCCTTTGAACTAACTGTTCTTTAGCCATTTCTAAACTAAAAATCGCTACTGGCAATTCTTGATTAATACTAACGTGTTCAATAATACATGCAGCTAAAGCACTTTTACCCATAGAAGGACGTCCTGCAATAATTATCAAATCAGATTGCTGCAAACCAGCTGTAATTACATCAAAATCTTTGAATCCTGTTGGTACTCCCGTTACATTTTCTTTACGTTGATATAAATTATCTATGGTCTCTATACTATCCTGAATTATATCCTTTATTGCAACTGAAGAGCCTTCTACACGTCCACTGGCTATTTTAAATATAGCTTGTTCTGCCTTATCCAAAACCTCGACTGCTTCCACTTCTGACTGATAACTCTGGGAGATAATTTTAGTAGAAGCACTAATCAGGCTCCTTAAAATATATTTTTCTTTTACTATAAAAGCATAATGTTCAACATTAGCAGAAGTAGGAACGCTATCTGCTATATCAGTTAAATAAGTCGCTCCTCCTACCAATTCCAACTTGCCATTTTTTTGCAACTTATCAGTAACTGTTACTAAATCTACTGCTTGGTTAGAATCGTACAAATCAACAATTGCCTCAAAAATTTCTTTATGTGATTGTTTGTAAAAATAATCGGGTCTTATATGCTCTATAGATATACCTATAGCCTCTTTATCCAAAAACATAGAACCTAACAAAGCCTGTTCAGCTTCTAAATTCTGAGGAGGTAGTTTTTCCAAATCTATTTTCTTTGATATATTAGCAGGCACTTTATTATTCCTTTACAACCCAAACTTTAACTTCTACAGTAACTTCCGGATGTAACTTAATAGGAACATTATATACACCTAATTCTTTCATGGGCTCATTTAAAAGAATATCTGTTTTATCTAATTTAATTCCTTTTTCCTCATAACTTTTAACTATATCTATAGAAGTAACTGCCCCAAACATTTTTTCACCTTCAGTTTTAACAGGAATAGTACAAGAAATCTTTGATAACTTTTCACTAAGTTTCTGCGCTTGTTTTTCTGCCTTTTTTAATCTTAGCTGCTCAATCCTTTGCATTTCCTCGAGTTTTCTAAGATTAGAAGCATTTGCTTCTAAAGCTATGCCTTTGGGTATTAAAAAATTGCGGGCATAACCATCTTTTACTTCTAATATATCCCCTATCTCACCTAAGGATTCTAATGGTTTAGATAATATTATTTTCATATTAATTCCTATTATATATTTTGGTCTTCAACATAAGGCAACAAAGCCATATAACGAGCACGTTTTATACTTGCAGCTACTCTATGTTGATGTTTTACACAATTTCCACTCATGCGTCTTGGAAGAATTCTACCTTTTCTCGTAACAAACCTCTTTAATTTATCAACATCTTTATAATCAATTGTTTCTACATGGTCCTTACACAATTTACACTTTTTGTTAAAGAATTCTCTCCGTGTTCTCTGTCTTCTTACTTTTTTTGCCATTTTGTCACCTTTCTATTAATTAAAACGGTACTTCTTCTTCGTTATCTTCATCCAATTTATCCAAGAATATCTCTTTTTCACCTTCTTCTTCAACCTCTTCTTTATTTTCAGTCTTATTTGAACGGTTGCCTCCCGTAGGCATAAACTGAACACGTTCACCTACTACATCTAAACTACTGCGTCTTTTACCTTCAGATTCCCAAGACCTATATTGTAATCTACCTTCTATTAAAACCAATCTTCCTTTACTTAAATACTTACTACAAGATTCAGCTTGTTTTCCAAAAACAACGATTCTCGTAAAACAAGTATCCTGTTGTTTTTCACCACTTTGGTCTGTATAAAATCTATTAACCGCTAATCCAAAACTAGTAACAGGATTACCAGAAGAAGTATATCTTATCTCTGGATCCCGGGTAAGATTACCCATCAAAAAAACTTTATTTAAACTAGCCATTTACAACGCCTCCTATAGATAAATACAGGATTTACAATATAAAAGCAAACCCTAAAAATTATCCCAAAAAAGGGAATTATTTAAATTACATTCTTACTCATTCTTTTTTATAAACAAGAACCTCAATATATTTTCATTTAAATTACAATATCTTTCTAATTTCTTTAATGCTGCTGGATTCATTTCAAAAAACAAAAGTAAATATATACCTTCCGAAAAATGCTGTATTTTATAAGCAAGTTTCTCTTTATTTTTCCAAACTTTTGCTTCTTTGACCTTTCCACTATTTTGAGTAATCTGTTTTTTTATATCATCTAAAAAAATTTCTACTTGTTCACTCTTTAAATCTGGTTTAACTAATATCATAGTTTCATATTCTCTCAATTTATACCTCCTAATACCATATTAACATATATTTTAAAAACTCTCAAGAAAACAAATTAATTGAATTTACTCATAGTTTTTTCAATACCATATTGAAGCCAATATTCAACTGCTTTTTTAGCTTTTTCAATCGACTGCTTTAAACAAACGTTTTCTTCCTCACCATTAGGAATATTCAATACATAGTCAGAAACAGATCTATCTTTCCCCGGATGGCCTATACCTATCCTTATTCGTTTAAATTTCTCAGTTTTTAAAGTTTTTATAATAGACTTAATACCTTTATGCCCAGCACTGCCTCCAAAAGGCTTAACTTTAATATTACCTACTTTTAAATCAACATCATCGTAAACTACTAACAAATCATCTAAATCTATTTCTTTTTGTTGCATAACTTTACTTACTGCATCCCCTGACACATTCATAAAAGTCAAAGGTTTAGCTACAAATACTAATTTATTATAAACGTTTATTTTCGCTATTTCAATAAGTCCTTTTAATTCACTGTTAAATTCAATATTATATTCTTTAGTAAAAAGTTCTACTACTTTAAAGCCAACATTATGCCTCGTATCTATATATTTTCTGCCTGGATTACCTAGTCCAACTAAAAGCTTAGTTTTTTTATTCTTCAGAAACTTTATCCTCCTTTTGTTCTTCTTCTTTTGTTTCTTTTTCAACTTCTTTCTGTTCTCTCTTTTCTTCTCTTTCTTTTTCTCCTATTACTTCAGGCTCCTCTAAAACTTCCTCCTCTTCTTCCTCCTCTTCTTCTTCTTCCTTCGGTGCTGCAACTAAAACTACAGTCCTTTCAGGATCATCTAAAATACTAACCCCTTTTGGAGATACTATATCTTTTACATGTAAAGTATCTCCTATTTCTAAACTTTCTACATCCACGGTTATCTCTTCAGGAATATCAGTAGGCAAACATTCAATACTTAACTCTCTCAAAGGAGCCTCAAAAACACCATTGTCTTTAACAACCCCTACAGGCTCTCCTTTAATTTTAATTTGCACCTTAACTTCTATTTTTTCAGTAAGAGATATTTCAGCAAAGTCTACATGTATTATATCAGTTGTAATAGGATGTTGCTGAATTTCTTTTAAGATAACATTTAAGGAACCCGACTTATTAGTTGCTTTACCATTTTTATCTATTATATCAAGTTTAATAATAGCATTTTCTCCAGCAGAAGTATGCAAAATTTTTATCAAATCTTCATGGCTTACCTGTACAGATTCATTTTTTATTTTTTTACCATAAACAATCCCTGGGACAACTCCTTCTTTTCTTAAATGTTTTACTTGTTGCTTCCCCATTAAATCTCTTTCTTCAGCTTTTAAATATACTTCTGCCATTATTTACCTCCGTTCGTTTCACTCACCACTCATTTAAATAAAGCGCTAACTGATTCACTATTATGTATACGTTTTATTGCTTCCCCTAATAAAGGAGCTACAGATAAAACTTGTATTTTATCAGACTTTTTAGAATCTTTAACAGGTATACTATCTGTAACAAAAAGTTTGACAATACTTGATTCAACTAATCTTTTTATTGCTGGGCCAGATAAAATAGGATGTACTACAATCGCATATACTTTTTTAGCCCCTTGTTTTTTTACAGCTTCTGCAGCTTCTACTAAAGACCCCCCAGTAGCTACAATATCATCAACAATAATAGCATCTTTATCTTTAACTTCTCCTAAAAAATGCATTACTTTTGTTTGTTCTGTATTTAACCTACGTTTATCAACTATACACAAATTAGCATGAATTCTTTTAGCATAAGCTCTAGCCATTTTTATACCTCCCACATCAGGAGATACAACAGCAACATTAGCTACGTCCAACTGCTTTTTTATGTAATTTACAAAAACATTAACGGCAAATAAGTTATCCAAAGGTATATCAAAAAATCCTTGTATCTGCCCAGCATGTAAATCTAAAGTTAAAACTCTATCAGTTCCTGCATGAGTTAATAAATTTGCAATTAATTTAGCAGTAATCGGTACACGTGGTTGATCTTTTCTATCTTGTCTAGCATATCCATAATAAGGGATAACTGCAGTAATACGGTCAGCAGAAGCCCTTTTCAAAGCATCTATCATTATAAGTAATTCCATTACATTATCATTAGAAGGAGGGCATGTGGATTGAATTAAAAAAATATCTCTACCTCTAACGTTTTCATTTATCTTCACACGTATCTCCCCTTCGCTAAACTTATCAATATCTGCCTTACCTAAAGATAAACCTAAATAATCACAAATCTTCTTTGTCAAAACAGGGTTTGAATTGCCACTAAAAATTCCTATCTCTTGATTCATATTAAAAACTCCTTGTTTTACCTTTAAAAAAAATTTAGAATTATTTTATATTTTTCTTTACTACAATATTTCTTTTTAAAATTTTAGCTGGCACCCCTGCAACAGTAACATTTTTAGGAACATCTTTGCCACTAGGAATTACTGCACCCGCTCCTGTAACGGAATTTTCTCCCACTGTAACTGGCGCTATCAAAACTGTGCTACTCCCAATAAAAGCGCTTTTCTTTATTACAGTTTGATTTTTATTCTCACTGTCATAATTTGCTGTTATTGCTCCAGCTCCTATATTTACCTTTTCCTCTACTATTGCATCACCAATATAAGAAAAATGTTTAATCTTTACTTTATTTTTTATATGAGACCTATTTATTTCTACAAAATTACCTATTACAACGCTATCTTCTAAAACTGTTTTACCTCTTAATCTACTACAAGGCCCTACTATGCAATTCTTACCAATCTTCACATCTTTTTCAATATAAGCATTAGGATGGATAATACTGTCTCCCCCGATTTCTACACCATCTTCTATATAAGTATTATCAGGGTCAATAAAAGTAACTCCTTTTGACATCAATTTACTTATTAATCTTTCTCTCATAATCTTATTTACTTTAGCGACATCACTTTGTGTATTAATTCCTACTAAATAATTTTGAGCATTAAGTTCAAAAGCTTTTATTTTTAACCTTGCTTCTTTTAATAAGTTTATAACATTCGTAATATAAAATTCACCTTTCGGGGAAGGTTGAATTTTACTTAAAAGACTATGGAATTTATCAGAATACTTAAAACAATATATGCCTAAATTAATTTCCTTATAATTATATACAGAAGATTTTAATTGATCGGATTCAAGAACTTCTATAATATTTTTTCTACTATTTCTTATTACACGCCCATAATCAAAATAATCACTAAAATCTTTTGTAACAACACTTGCAATAGTGCAATCAGCTTTTTCTCTGCAATGATATTTTAACTGTTTATCAAGAATTTCTGGCAATATTAAGGGGAAATCCCCATAAAGAAGAATTATATTGCTGCCTTTTTTAATATTAACAATGTCTAAAACTCTTTTTAATGCATCTGCTGTTCCTAAAAGTTTTTTTTGAGTAATAAACTTAATTTTTTTATCGGGAAAATCAGAAAAAAAAGACTTTATTTCATTCCCGCCATATCCAATTACAATATAAATATCTTTTATTCCAATTTGCTTTAAACAATCTACAGGGTAATATATCATCGGACGTCCACACACCTGATGTAAAACTTTAGGCCGAGTACTATTCATTCTCGTCCCTTTCCCTGCAGCTAATACTATACCTATGGTATTATTCATAATTATTTAAGTTAGAAGTTTACGGCTCAAAGCTAACAGGAATTCAATCATTTGACTATTTAAAAGTCTACTCAAATGCTTTCTTAACTTTAGGCTTTCGGCTATGAGCTAAGAGCTATGAACTAATATACTGGGGAGAGAGGACTTGAACCTCTCCTGTCGGCTCCAAAAGCCGATGTGCTACCAACTACACCACTCCCCAACATTTATCTTTTTATCAATATATTAATATTAAATTTTTAATTAAAAATCTTCTAAATCCTCATCAAAATCATCATCGTCACTACCATAATCCTGTGTATCCTCTTCTGCATTACTTTCAGGACTTTTTGCTTTTTCTTCCTCATAAGCTTTAAGTACCTTTTCCTGTAAATATTCTCTAAACTCCGCATTGATTGGATGCGCAACATCTTGATGTTGAGCTTGTCTATTCATTTCCAAAGAATCCTTATAAGCTTGAGTATCTTCTAAACTTTTACCACACTGATTACAAAACTTGCTTCTTAAAGGATTACTATATCCACAATTAGGACAAGGTTTTTTTAACTTTCTAGACGGCATGGCGACAAAAATACCTTTTCTGCCTTCAATAATTTTTATATTCCTTACGACAAAAGAATCATCATAAGTAACAGATGCATATGCTTTAAGTTTTCTATCTCCGCGTTGCTTTAAATAAATTCTAACCTCTGTAATCTCCACTAGTCAGCCCTCCTTTTACTAAACACAACTTATGACTTAAAACGGCTTAAATTTTCTAAGCAAATAATATTACATTCTATTACATTCATAAGTCGTTTGGTAATAAAATCAATTATGGTACAAAAAAAATTATAAACCTTTTACCGTTTGAACAGGTACTTGTATAGCATAAGGAAAATTCTTATCTTTTTCTAATTTATTTTTGGTTAAAACCACCTCCTCTTCATCAGAAAAAATACCATATATAATTGAACCTGAACCTGTTAGCAAAACATTTTTAGCACCTAAATCCAACAATTTTTTTTTAATTTTAGAAAGGTCAATAAACTTTTTAAATAAAATATGTTCAAAAGAATTATATAACTTTCTGTAAACTTTTTCTATTTCATTATTTTCTAAGGCTTGGATTAACAATTTAACACCAACTTTGTTTTTTGTCAAGACATTACTATTTTCTTTATCCCACAAGCTATAAGCATAAGTTGTGCATATGTCAAAACTTGGCTTAACCATTAAATGCCAAAAGGATAGGTCAGTATTAACCTTTCTAATAATATCTCCTTTTCCTTTCCCCAAAGCAAAAGCATAATCTTTTAAAAAAAATCCTACGTCTGCTCCTAAACTCTTACCCATATGAAACAGTTCTTCTCTGCTAAGATTTGTATCGAATAAATTATTCAACATTTTTAGAATACAAGCGGCATCGCTACTGCCTCCCCCCATACCACTACCAGGAGGTATTCGTTTTTTGATATTTATTTTAATACCCCTATGAATAGATAATTTACTTACAAATAGCTCTGCAGCTTTATAAACTATATTCTTACTATTTTGAGGAACTTTAAATCCTTCAGATATAACTTCTATACCAAAAGATTTAAGAGAAATATAAATATCATCAAACAAAGATACTTTTTCAAAAACAGTTTCTAAATTATGAAATCCATCTTTACGTTTGTCTATTATTTTTAAAAAAAGATTAAGCTTGGCAGGAGTTTTAGCAAAAATAGAATCTTTCATTTAAAGAATAAATATGATGAGTTTAAAAAATATACAATCTTAAAATTATTTCCTCTTAACTAAATCTAATGCAGCATCTGCTATATTAGCATAAGTAAGGCCATATTTCTTTAAAAGTTCTACAGGGGACCCTGACTCTCCAAAGTTTTTCATTCCTATACGCTTCATCAATATAGGATAATTTTCACCTAACAGTTCAGCAACAGCACCCCCCATGCCTCCTTTTATAGTATGTTCTTCGACCGTTACTACTGCGTTGGTCTTTTTAACAGAATTTAAAATAGTCTTCTTATCTATAGGTTCAATAGTATGTAAATTTATAACCTCTGCATATATCCCTTTACTTTTTAAAAACTCACAAGCTCTTAGAGATTCACATACCATTGACCCACAAGCTATTATAGTCACATCTTTGCCCTTTTTTAACAAATTAGCTTTACCTATTTTAAATTTATCTTTTTCTTTTGTAATAATCGGCACAGGATTTCTTCCTAATCTAATATAAGTAGGATGCGGGTATTTAACTGCTGCTATAGTAGCTTTCTTGGCTTCAATCACATCTACAGGAACAATTACAGCTATATTCGGCAAGCATCTCATAAGGGAGATTTCCTCTAATGCTTGATGTGTCAATCCATCTTCACCTACAGAAACACCTCCATGAGTACCAATAACATTTATATTTAAATCCATAGAACTAACTGATATACGAACTTGGTCCCATGCCCTCCCAGAAGCAAAAACACCAAATGTGCAAGCAAATGGTATCTTACCGGATAAAGCAAATCCAGCTGCAGCACAAATCATATCCTGCTCAGCTACTCCAAAGCAAAAAAATCTTTCAGGATATTTTTCTTTAAACCAATTAGCTCTGGTAGAAGAACTTAAATCCGCAGAAAGCACAACTACATTTTTATATAATTTACCTACCTCAATAATACCTTCTCCAAAACCATCACGTGTAGGTTCCATTGCCATTATTTATTCTCTCCTTTCTTATTCCAAATCTAATTCTTTTAAAGCTCTTTCCAACTCATTTTTCCTCGGAGCTACTCCATGCCATCTATTATCTTTCTCAATAAAAGATACACCCTTACCTTTAATAGTATGAGCGATTATAAGAGAAGGTTTCTTTTTTTCGTTATCAACTTTATTAAAAACTTCAAACAAAGCTTTTATATTATGCCCGTCTACTTCTTCTACATTCCATCCAAACGACCTCCATACATCAGGAATAGATTTTATATTCATAACATCACAAACTTTGCCATCAATTTGATATTTATTATAATCTATAATCCCACATAAATTACTTAAATTATAGTGAGCTGCGGTCATAGCCGCTTCCCAGATTTGACCTTCATCAAGTTCCCCATCACCCATTAAGCAATAGATTTTATTTTTCATATTATCCATTCTTGCAGCTAATGCCATCCCACAAGCTATAGACAATCCTTGTCCCAAAGAACCACTAGAAGTTTCTATCCCAGGCAAACCATATCGAGGATGTCCTTGAAGGCCAGAACCCAACTTACGTAAAGTAAGTAAATCCTCTTGAGGAAAATAGCCTAAGTTAGCTAAAACTGCATACAAAGCAGGACACCCATGCCCCTTGGACAAGATAAACTTATCTCTCTTCTGCCACTTCGGATTTTTAGGATTATGCTTCATTTTGCAATAGTATAAAACAATCAATATTTCTACTATTGATAAAGACCCTCCTGTATGCCCAGAACCTGCTTGTTCTAACATTAAAAGAATATCTCTACGTATTTCTTTAGCTATAGTTTCTAATTTACCAACATCTAATTTTTTTGACTTATCTAACATTTTTATTCTCTTTAATTTTTATTATAGGTTAATTGATTTATTTTTTCTTTTATTTCAAAAATATCAATATGTTCTGCTTTACTATCTAAACTAATAGCTTTTTGCCAATACTTTTTGGCCATTTCAAAATCTCCTTTTTTATAATAAATATCTCCCATATGTTCACAAATAACAGGGTCATCATTTAATAAATCTATTGCTTTTTTTATCAACTCTTCTGCTTTTTTTATGTTTCCTTTTTTAAAATAAGCCCAACCTAAACTATCAATATAAGCTCCATTATCTGGGGCCAACTTTACTGCTTTTTCCAAAAGGCGAACAGCACTATCTAAATTAATACCTTCTTCTGCATACAAATAACCAAGATAATTTAAAGCATCTGTATTATTAGGATTTAATTCGATAGACTTTTTAAAATACACAATAGCTTTATCGATTTCGTTTTTCTCTTCATGCCATACTCCTAAATAAAAATTAGCCATATCATTATCAGGAGAAATTTCAACTGCTTTTTTATAAGCTTCGCCAGCTCTACCTCGTTCATTTATAGAACTTAACACTAAACCATATAACAAATACATTTGTGCGGTTTCAATGCCCAAACTAAAAGCCTCTTCTACTGTATTTATAGCTTTATCAAACTCTTTTTGCACCATATAGATATATGCTAAATTGCTATAAGCAGTCTTATCTTTTTTATTTATATCTAATGCTTTCTGAAACTGTTCTATCGCTTTACTGTATTGTTTATGTTCAATATATATTTCTCCAATTAAATGATAAGGATCTAATCTTTTCGGATTTATATCAATTGCCTTTGAATAATATTGAATAGCTTTATCTTTATTCTTTTGTTCGTCATATATAATACCTAAAGTAATATAAGCTTCATAATAATCAGGACTAAGTTCTATAGCTTTTTTTAAATTTTCCTTAGCTTTATCAACCTTATTTTGCTTATTATACAAAATTGCTAAATTAAAATGTAACAAGGCTGAATCAGATTTTTGGTCAATTATGCTTTCGTAAGTATTTATAGCATTTTCTAACTCATGCTGAATAATATATACATCTGCCAAAGAAGCCAATGCAGCTAAATCTTTAGGATTATTAGCTATAATTTTTTCATATTGTTCAACAGCTTTATTATAATTACCTTTAATAGTATAAACTAAAGCCAATAGAAATCTAATATTGTTATCTTCAGGAAAATGATTTAAGGCTTTATCAAGCGATTGTAAAGCTTCGTTATATTTTCTTAATCTTATATAACTCGATGCTATTTTAAGATAAATCTCAGAATTATTATCGAAACTAGATGCAGTATTAAACTCATCTAAAGCTTTATGTAAATATCCTTGGTTTGCATAAATTTGTCCTAATATAAAATGAGCATAGGCTTTAGCTTTAGACTTTTGTTCAAATTTTTTGAATATCTCCAGTTTTCTTAAAATAGATTTTATCTTTTGTTTTTGCCCTGATGTAATAGCATAAGAAGGACTATAGAGTACACCCCAAAAAATAAAAAATATAAATATATATAATATAATATTTTTTTTCTTTTTTCCCATTTATTTTTTCTTTTTCTTATGTCTATTCTTTCTTCTTTGCTTTTTTCTTTTATGTTTTTTAATTTTCTTACGTTTTTTCTTTTTTCCAGAAGGCATATCATCACCTCAATTAATTTTAAATCCTAAATTCTAATCTCTAAATCCTAAACACCTGCCTGCCGGCAGGCAGGGATTTCGTCATTTGTTTTTTTATTGTTTTCGTCATTCGTCATTCGGATTTCGTCATTTGTTTTTTATCTTGTATCTTTGTTTTTTTGTTTTACTATGAGCTATGAGCTAATTGAATTTACGGTATTATTTTACTTAAAGAATATTCTATTATTCCTTCAACTCCATTTTTCTTTAATTTAGGAATTATTTTTTTTACCTCTTCTTCATCAATCACTATCTCTACCGCCACCCAACCACTATGTACAAGTTTAGAAATAGTAGGCTCCCTTAGAGCAGGCAAAGTTGATATTATTTCTTCTAACTTATTTTCAGGAACATTCATCTTTAAACCAACCTTTGCTTCAGCTAAAACAGCCCCTTTTAATAAAACTGCCAGATTTTCTATTTTGCTTTTCTTCTCTGGTTCATTTAAAGAATCTTCATTTGCAATAAGTTGAGTAGTAGATTCACAAACTGTATCAATAATCTTTAATTTGTTAGCTTTTAAACTGCTGCCAGTTTCTGTAAGTTCCACAATGGCATCTACTAAACCTGTTGCCACTTTAACTTCTGTAGCACCCCAACTAAACTCAACTTCTGCTTTTATATTTTTTTCTTCTAAATATTTTTTTGTAACATTGACTAACTCTGTTGCTATCCTTTTACCTTCAAGTTGCTTTACATCTTGAATATCCGAATCCTGAGGAACAGCTACCACCCATCTTACAGGATTAAGTGACTGTTTTGAATAAACAAGCTCCGCTACTTTTACTACATTAGAACCGTTATCCAATATCCAATCATTGCCAGTAATACCGCAATCTAAAACTTTTTCCTCAACATACTTAGACATTTCTTGCGCCCGTAAAAGCACAAACTCCAAATCTTCCTCATCGCTTGCAGGAAAATATGAACGTTTACTTATCCTTATATTAATTCCAGCTTTTTTAAAAATATTTAATGTAGATTCCTGAAGACTTCCTTTAGGTATTCCTATTTTTAACTTCATTTGTTTCCCCTCGCACAATATTCATTATCCGTGATTACTGCAATTTTAAAACAGATTATATAATCAAGAACTGAGCGATTTTTGTGAATCTTTATAATTCTATAAAATTTTTCAATTCAGCTACTATCTTTTTATCCAACAAATCTAATTTAGCAAAAATTTTTTCTAAAACCCAACGTTTAGCTTCTCTTTCAAAACAAAGATTTCTGTCTACCGCTTCGCTAATATCCTTGCCAACTGTAAGTATTCCATGCCCAATAAGTATTAATCCATTAGAATTTTTTATATTTTCAGATACTTTCTCAGCTAACTCCTGACTTCCAGGAGTCAAAAATTCTATCTTTTTTATTTCAGAACCAATAACAGTTACTGGTTCATATGATACTGACAATTTCTCACTCTTCATTAATCCTAAAACATTTGCATATACTGGATGAGTATGCACTAAAGCCTTTATATCATTTCTTTTCTTATAACATTTAAGATGCATTCTCCATTCACTACTTGGAGATGGTGTGTTTTTATCTAAATGCTCTTTATCTATATCTATTATAGATATATTTTTTTTACTTAAATCATATAACTTTGAACCACTGGAAGAAATATATATCTTATTTTTATATCGGATACTTATATTTCCGCCAGACCCACTTACTAAGTTATTGTTAGATAATCTTTTAGAATGTTTTACAAGTTCGTTAACTATTTTTTCCATTTTGCCTTGAGCATTTTATCATAAAATAAAACAATAGGCAAATATTTTAATTTATAAAAGAATTAAATTCAAGAAAATATTATTGAAACACGAAATATTCTTGACACTACTCTTATAATCAAATTCTTGCTTATCCATACTAATTATTATATAATAATCCGAAGTTTTCTATTTTAAATAAATTAATATATAAATTAAGGAGATTTAATTATGGCAATGAAATTGATGCGCAAATATGCAAAAAGATTACTAATCCTTATTGCAATATTTATTATACCTGCTTTTGTATTATGGGGGGCAGGAAGTGCTTTAAGAGGAAGAAGTAGCGAAAATTATGCCGGCAAAATATTCGGTAGAAAAGTTTCATTAAAAGAATACTCAGAAAGCTGGAATGAATGCCGCAATCAGGCCTTAATGTTATATGGCCAAAATTTAGAAAAAATAGCTCCTCTTTTAAATTTAGAACAGCAAGCATGGGAAAGATTAATTCTATTAGAAAAAGCTAAAAAAGAAAAAATAAGAGTCAAAGATAAAGAAATAATTGAAACCATTAAACAATTCCCATTTTTTCATAAAGATAATAAATTCGACAAAGAAACTTACAAAACAATATTAAAATACGCATTTAATACCACTTTAAATTCATTTGAGAAACAAATCAAAAATTCCATAATGATACAAAAACTTATAAAAAAAGTTTTAGATAATGTAACTATAAAAAATCAAGAAATTAAAAAAGCCTATCTTAATGCAAATGAAAAAGTCAAAGTTTCCTATATTTTATTTGAAACAAAAAGTTTTGAAGATAAGGTACAAATAACTTCTGAAAAAATAGAACAGTATTACCAAGAGCATAAAAATGAATTTAAAACACCACCTAAAATTAAAGTTAAATATATTCCAATAACTTATAAATCTGTTGAAGAACAAATAAAAATAACACCAGAAGAAATAGTAGATTATTTTGAAATGCATAAAGAAGAATTCGATGAACAGGATGATGATATAATTGAAGAAGAAAATAAAAAACAAAATGAACAAGACATTAACTTAACCGAAGAAATAAAAGCTAAAATTAAAAACATATTATTAGCTCAAAAAGCTAAACAACTTGTAGAAACTAAGGCAGAGAAAGTATCTGATTTTTTAATAAGAACTCCTGATTTAAATAAAGCTGCTCAGAACTTTTCATTATCCGTAGAAGAAACAGATTATTTCTCATTATATGAACCTATACCTGGCATTGGATGGTCTCAACAATTCAGTCAAAAGGCTTTTGCAATGGAAACAAAAGAAATAAGCGATGCAATTGAGTTATATCAAAAAGGATTATATTTCCTGCAGATTTTAGAAAAAAAAGCATCAAGCATTCCTGAATTAAACGAAATAAAAGAAAAAGTTGAACATAAATATAAAGTATCCAAAGCTGAAAAACTTGCAGAAACTAAAGCAAAAGAAAAATTACAAGAAATTAAAAGATATATAAACGAAGGAATTAAATTAAAAGAGGCAATAAATAAATCAAATGTAGAAGCAAAAATATCTACATTTTTTAAAAGAAAAGACTATGTTAAAGATATAGGACATAATGAAGAATTTATATCCGCAAGTTTCTCTACTGAAATAGGGCAGTTGCACGAA
Organism: Candidatus Omnitrophota bacterium; assembly: GCA_018399975.1. Taxonomy (GTDB): domain Bacteria; phylum Omnitrophota; class Gorgyraeia; order M55B152; family M55B152; genus M55B152. The sequence continues at coordinate 7,985 of JAGYNU010000008.1, read as the reverse complement.
AAAGCTATACCTGTAAGAAAAGGATATTGTTTGGTAAGACCTATAGAAAAAGAAGATATAGATGAAAAAAAATTCCAGGAAGAAAAAGAAGAATTCGAAGAAAAATATATAGCAGAAAAACAACAACAATATTATTATCAGTGGCTAAATAACCTTATACAAAAAGCAAGCTTAGAAAACAATTTAGATAAATTAAGACAAAAGTCAAAAGAAAATAATAAGTAAAACTCCATGCCTTTACAAGCATGTCTCGTAAAATACTTAGCCTTTTTATTTAACGGGATGTGGCTTTCTGCGAAGGTGGGTAAAAAACAACTTTAATTTTATTCTTCTAATCCGTGACAACCTGTGCTACTGGAGAAATATAAAAAATTGCACTTACTACATAAAAAGCATAGACAATATTATAAACCAACCAAGATATAGTATTCTGCAAACCTGCTAAACCAAAAATTATGCTCAATAAAGCAACAGGTGAAAAAGCATAAATACTAATATTTAAAACTTCCTTATAATTTAGTCCCTTATTTTTAAACCGATTCACAACCATACCCAAAAAACTAAATAAAAAAATATGAGTAAATTTAACTATACAAAAGTATATATACATAAATAAAACAATTAATGGAATTATTTTAATAGCTAAATTTTTTTTCATTTGTTTTATAGATTGCAGATTAAATTCGAATTTTCCTACTTTGTCTAACTTTAAAACTGCAGTATTCATTCCGCCTATTTTATATAATACTTTATCTTTTTTTATTAAAATACCTGATTCTTCTGTTTCTAAATTTTTAATCTCACCTGTAGTATCTAAAAAAACCGGAAAATCTTTATATGCAGTAAAATAAGGTTGTTCAGCCTGCGTTGTTAAAATACCATTTTTAATAGAAAGGGGTGGCAAATTATTTTTTGACCAATCAAGCACATCACGGGTTACTTCACTTATCAACCATCCCTGCCTGAATCCAACAATAACACTAATAAATAAAATAACTATAAATATAAACTTAAAACTTTCTATATTAGAATCAGAAACAATATGCTTAAAAAAATTCAGATTTATGCAACTTTGAACAAATTTATTGTAAAAATTTCTCATTAATGTCATAGTACTAATTTACTTATCCTGCTTTCTGAGCAATTGCCGTATTTCTTTCATGAAATGATTAACATCTTTAAACTGCCTATATACTGAAGCAAATCTCACATAAGCAACCTCATCCAACTGTTGCAATTCTTGCATTATCATTTCTCCTACTTCAGAAGAATTAACTTCTTGGTCAAAATACTTATGTAAATTCCTTTCAATTTTATCAACTAACTTTTCTAACCTTTTTATGCTAACTGGACGTTTTTCACAAGCTTTAATAATACCAGTTAACAATTTATCCCGCGAGAAAGGTTCACGTCTACTATCTTTTTTAACAACCATTAAGGGAACTTTTTCTACGCGTTCATATGTAGTAAATCTTCTGCCACAACTTTCACATTCCCGGCGTCTTCTGATAACACGGTCGTCATCGCTACTACGTGAATCTACAACTTTATCATTTTTTTTACCACAATATGGACATTTCATTGTACACCAATAACTACTAATTTTAGACCAATTTACACGAATTAATACTATCTAACCTAAACAAAATCCTAGCTAGAATCAGGATATTTTTCTACCTCATCTGAGAAAACATTTAACTCTATATTAGCTTGTTTAAATATTTCCCGTGTATCTTCTCCAGCCTGATATCGTTTTTCACAAACTACTCTTTTTATCCCGGAATTTATAATCATTTTAGCACAAGTAAAACATGGTTCCATTTTACAGTAAAGAGTAGAGCCCTCTAAACTTACCCCAAATCTAGCTGCTTGACAAATAGCATTTTGTTCTGCATGAACAGTTCTTACACAGTGTTTACGGATTTTGCCATCTGCATAAATGACATCACGAAGCATATGCCCCACATCATCACAATGAGGGAGCCCTATCGGAGCACCTACATAACCTGTGGCAAGGATTCTTTTATCCTTAGCTATAACACATCCGTTTTTACCTCTATTACAAGTTGCCCTAGAACCTACTTCTCGAGCTACTCTTAAAAAATATTCATCCCAGCTAGGACGTTCATCTTTCATCTTAACTCCTTATATAATGGAAAAGATTCAACTAATTCTTTAACTTTTTGCTTAACCTCTGACAATTTTTGCTCATTAGCTTTATTTATCAAAGCTTCATCAATATAATTTACTATATCCTTCATTTGAGGTTCTTTCATCCCACGCGAGGTTATTGCAGGAGTTCCTATTCTTATTCCACTGGTAATAAAAGGACTTTTTTTATCATATGGTATCAAATTCTTATTTACAGTTATATTAACACGGCCTAAAATATCTGTAGCTTCTTTCCCAGACAAATTTATAGATGTTAAATCTAATAACAATAAATGATTATCAGAATCACCAGATACTATCCTATAATTTCTATTTTTAAATTCCTTTATCATAGCTTTAATATTTTTAATTATCTGTAATTGATATTCTTTAAATTCAGGAGATAAAGCCTGTTTAAAAGCAACAGCTTTAGCTGCAATAACATGCATCAAAGGACCCCCCTGTGTTCCTGGGAAAACCATAGAATCAATTTTCCGAGAAAATTCAGGCCTGCAAAAAATAACCCCGCCTCGAGGCCCTCTTAAAGTTTTATGAGTGGTTGTAGTAACAAAATCCGCATAGCCAAAAGGATTTGGATGTAATCCGGCTGCAATTAATCCAGCTATATGAGCCATGTCAACAACAAAAAAAGCTTTAACCTCTTTACAAATTTGGCTTAGTTTTTCAAAATTTATTTTTCTAGGATAAGCACTCGCTCCAGCTAAAATCATCTTGGGTTTATTTTCAATAGCTAAATTTCTAATTTCATCATAATCCAGCATTTCAGTTTTCTTATTCACACCATATGAAACTATATTATATAAACTGCCAGAAAAATTTTTAGGATGACCGTGGCTTAAATGCCCTCCACATGCTAAATCCATAGCTAACATAGTATCCTTAGGTTTAAGAATACTAAAATAAACTGCCATATTGGCTTGAGTCCCAGAATGAGGCTGAACATTAACATGATAATCCGTATTAAAAACTTCTTTTGCCCTTTTTATAGCCAAGGATTCTACAACATCTACATATTCACATCCTCCATACCAACGAGCAGCAGGATATCCTTCAGCATATTTGTTAGTCATAACAGATCCTTGAGCTTCTAAAACAGCAGGATGCGTAAAATTCTCACTAGCAATCAATTCTATTTGTTCATCTTCTCTTTTTTGTTCATCAATTATAGCTTTAAAAACTTCCGGATCTATCTCTCTTAAATACTTCATAATACCTCCTAAACATGACAAACTACATAGAAATATTCTTTTTAGCCTGTGTAATCTTTTTTATTCTTCTAGCATGTCTTCCACCTTCAAACTCTGTAGATAACCATTTATCAATCCATTTTTCTGCTGATTTGTTATCTGTAAAATTCGCTGCTAACACCAAAATATTTGCATCATTATGTTTCCTGCTTGATATCACAGTTTCCATATCTCTACATAAAGCTGCTCTAACTTTATATATTTTATTTGCCACTATAGACATGCCTAATCCACTTTTACAAATCAAAATCCCCTTATCACATGTACCCTTGGATACTGCCTTAGCTACTTTGAATCCAAAATCAGGATAATCACATGATTCTGGAGAATCAGTACCATAGTCCACAATTTCATATCTTTTATTTTTTAAAAAATTTATAATATGCTGCTTTAACTTAAATCCTCCATGATCTGCTCCTAATCCTATTTTCATATAGTCTCCTTTACAAAATCTTAATTATTTTTTCTAAACAATCTTTTATGTTCATTAAACATTCTTCATAAACTTCCAAAGGTTTACCTATGGGGTCTAATATATTTAAATCTGTTCCTTTTTGCTTATCTTTGCTTGTTTTTAAACAAAATTCCTTAAGTAAATAAATTTTATCTTTGTCTTCAATCATAGATTTAAGAAACTCTTTATGATGTTTCTGCATAACCAAAATTATATCAGCTTCATTAAGCATTTCTGGTGTTACATTTTTAGACCTATGAAAAGAAGCATCTATCCCTTCCTTCGACAAAACTCTTAAAGTTTCATTAGGAGGAGATATATTATTTATACAACTTGTGCCTGCAGAATAAATTTTAAAATCATGAATATTCAATTCCTTGGATTTTTTTATCATATTTTTTAAAAGTAATTCTGCCATAACGCTTCTACAACTATTCCCAGTGCAAACAAATAAAATCTTTCTTATTTTTTTATTTATCATTTTAAAGCATCATCTATTGCTTTTTTATCAATAACGCCTTGCCTCAATATTTTAAAAGGGACACATGTAATATCTAAAACAGTAGATTCTACACCAATACTTGTTTTTCCTGTATCAATAATAACATTTACTTTATTCTTAATAGACAAAGGTATCTGTTCAATGTTTACCGGAGGAGAAACTCCAGTTACATTAGCACTTGAAGCTACAACTGGAATCCCGCTTTTTCTTATTAGCGCAAGGGCAATAGGGTTTTTAGGCATTCTAAAACCCTTTAAACCAAACTTAGTTTGAATAATAATAGTAAGGGGCCCTGGCCAAAATTCATTTGCTAACTTCCAAACATCTAAAGATATTTTATCTACATAATTAAGTAAAAATTCTATATCTGCAATATGTAAACTCAAAGGTTTGCTTTCGGGCCTCTTTTTTATATTATATACTTTTGATACAGCTTTTGGAATATTTGCATTGGCTCCTAAACCATAGACAGTCTCCGTAGGAAATATAACAAGACCGCCTGATTGTAATATGTTTACAGCTTTATTCAGCTTATTACTGTCTTTTTTAAAATCTCTTATTTTAATTAATTCCACTAATCTATATTTTCAAGTTTAGAATTTAATTTAGTTTCTTTATCCTTAACAGATTGTTCTAAAATTTTCTTATATGTCTTTAATCTTTTTGATAGCATATCGTTATCAGAAGCTAATATATTTACAGCAAAAATACCCGCATTTTTAGCACCTGATTCACCTATACCCATTGTAGCTACCGGAACACCCCCCGGCATCTGCACAGTAGAAAGTAAAGAATCTATGCCTTTTAAATCTTTAGAAGGAATTGGAACTCCAATTACTGGTAATATTGTATTTGCAGCCAGAACTCCAGCCAAATGGGCTGCTCCTCCAGCAGCTGCAATAATTACTTTTATACCCCTTTGCTCTGCAGATTTTGCATATTCACTAGTTAAATCAGGACTCCTATGGGCAGATAAAATTTTCACCTCATACTCAATACCAAAATCATCCAATATATCCTTTGTTATTTTCATTATAACAAAATCGGAATCGCTTCCCATAATTATTGCAACCTGCGGATTACTTTGTTTTTCAATACTCATAATAACTCCATTCAAAAAATCCTAATTTCGGATTTAGAATTTAACATTTATTAAAGCTTCTCTTCAATGCTTTTCCACCTATATCTTTTCTAAAATAAGCGTCTTCAAAATGTATTTTATTCACAGCATCATAACTTTTCTTAATAGCATCCTCTATAGTATTTCCCAAAGCTGTAACATCTAACACTCTACCTCCATTAGTTATATATTCAATTAGCTCTTGGTTCTTAGCTCTTAGCTCTTTGCTTTTAATCTTCGTTCCAGCATGAAAAACTATCACATCTCTCATTTCTTCAGCTTCTCCTATCCCCGTAATAATTTTTCCTTTTTCATAACTTTCAGGATATCCTTTAGAAGCCATAACCACGCAAACACATGCACGATTATCCCATTCTAACTCAACCTTATCTAATCTTTCTTCTACAGCAGCTTTTATAATTGATAATAAATCAGATTTAAGGCGAGGCAAAATTGCTTGTATTTCCGGATCTCCAAACCTTACATTAAACTCCAAGACCTTCGGGCCTTCTTTTGTAATCATTAGGCCTATATATAAAACACCTTTATATGTATCTATCTCTTTTTGTATACCTCTCATCAAAGGTTTTACAATCGTCTGAATTGTTTTATCAAAAACTTCGCTTTCAAGTACAGGAGCAGGAGAATAAGCTCCCATCCCTCCAGTATTAGGGCCTTCATCTTGGTCAAAAATAGGTTTATGATCCTGACTGGAAACAAGCGGTAATATATTTTTCCCATCACACAATACAATCATTGAAGCTTCCTCTCCTGCCAATTTTTCTTCTATTACAACATGATTACCGCTATCACCAAATTTCTTATCTGTCATTATCTGCTTTATAGCATCATTTGCTTCAATAAAAGAATTACATACAAACACTCCCTTTCCACCAGCCAATCCATCGGCCTTAACAACAAAAGGCCCTTTATTCTTTTTTACAAAATTTATAGCTTTTTCTTTATTGTCAAATACTTCAAAATCTGCAGTAGGAATATTATATTTTTTCATAAATTCCTTTGCAAAAATTTTACTGGACTCTAATCTTGCACCCTTTTTTGTAGGCCCAAATATTTTTAAATCTCTTTTATAAAATTCATCTACAATCCCTGCGGCTAATGGAATCTCTGGGCCTACTATAGTCAAATCAATCATTTCACTTTCTGCAAAATCCGCCAGTCCTACAATATCATTTGAGGAAATATTAACATTTTCAGCTATAGCCGATGTCCCTCCATTTCCAGGAGCACAATAAATTTTATTAACCTCTGGACTTTTAGAAATTTTCCAAACTAAAGCGTGTTCACGTCCCCCAGAACCAACTACTAAAATTTTCATTTTAAAAACTCCATAATTCAAACTGCAGGCTGCAGGCTACAAGCTGCAAGCTTCAGGTTTCAAGCTACAGGCTGCAAGCTACATCAGGTTTCAAGCTGCAGGCTGCAAGCTTCAAGCTGCAACATCTATTTTATCACTACTTCTTTTTTGCCTTTTTCAATATAACCAATTACATAACTTTTAAGGGCATAATAATTTTTTAAAATAGCTTTTACTTTATTAACTTCTTTTTCAGGAACAATAACAACCATCCCGATACCCATATTAAAAGTATTATACATTTCTCTTTTCCCAACATTAGCTCGTTTCTGTATCTGCATAAATATCCTTGGAACAGGCCAATTTTTGCTATCTATAACAACTTTAACAGCATCAGGCAAAACTCTAGGAATATTCTCAACCAAACCTCCTCCTGTAATATTAGCTATAGCCCTGACATTTACTTTATCCATCAATTTAAGTATAGGCTTAACATATATATAAGTAGGTTCCAAAACTTCTTTTCCAATACTGCTTTTTAATTCTTCTTCACTAAAAATCTTCCTTATCAAGGAAAATCCATTGCTGTGGACTCCACTGGATTGTATTCCTATAACTGCATCTCCTGTTTCAACACTCTTTCCACTTATTATCTTGTCTCTATCAACTATCCCTAAACAAAATCCGGCTAAATCAAAATCTTCTTCCTTATATAAATCCGGCATTTCGGCTGTTTCTCCACCTAAAAGAACACATTCAGATTGTTTACATCCCTCTACTATACCTTTAACAATTTGCGTGCCCTTATCATAAAATAATTTACCAGTAGAAAAATAATCTAAAAAAAACAAAGGTTTTGCTCCAGAAGTTATAATATCATTTACGCACATAGCTACAAGATCTATTCCTATAGTATCAAATGTATTCTGTTTTTGGGCTATTAATAACTTAGTCCCAACACCATCTGTAGAAGCAACTAACACAGGATTTTCAACATCCAAACCTTCCATATTAAAAAAACCGCTAAAACCACCTATTGCCCCTAATACCTGTGGTGAATAAATATTATCTACAAGAGGTTTTATTCTTTTAACAAAAGAATTAGCTTTTGCAATATCAACTCCAGCTTGTTTATAAGTTATTTTTTTTTCAGACATATTAACCTCACTTCG
>JAGYNU010000079.1 GCA_018399975.1 Candidatus Omnitrophota bacterium | reverse complement strand
AATTCATCCCAAAAGGTACTTCTTTTTGTTTTGCATATTTTATCTATATCATATTTATAAATGTTTTACCTTATCCATTAACTTTTTTGTGGCAAATTTTATGTCTCCAGAAGAAAATATAGCACTTATAGCAGAAACCCCCGCCAAATTTTTACCATATAACCGCTCTATATTGTCAGAATTTATGCCTCCAATCCCAATTAAAGGCTTATTAATTTCCGGCCCTATTTTATCTAAAATATCCAATCCTAAAGGTTCTAAATTAGATTTAGTTAAAGTTTTAAAAAGAGGCCCCACACTTATATAATTTACATTTAATTTATTAGCTTCTTTAAGTTGTTCTAAACTATGCGTAGAAATACCTATTATCTTATTTTTCCCTATCAGTTTTCTAACAATTGAAGCTGGTAAATCTTTCTGTCCTAAATGAACTCCATCAGCATCTACTGCCATACTTAAATCTACTCGATCATTAATTATTAAAACAACCTTTTCTTTGGAAGTTATTTCTTTCAATCTCTTGGCAATTAAGAAAAAATCTTTATCAGAAATTTTTTTACCACGTAATTGCAAAACTTTTACTCCTGTACTGATTATATCAAAAACTGCATTTTCTATGTTATTATTATAAAAATCCAAGTCAAGTACCGGATACAACCTAAATTTGCCAAAATTGAAATTAGAACTAAAAAAACTTTCGTCTATGATTTTATAAAACCCTTTTTCGATACCATATACTTCAAATCTTATCTGTTTTAAGTTCTTACTTGAACTTATATCATTTAATTTAGTTACTTCTTCTAAAACACGCAGTGATTCTTGAACCCTCTGCAAGTTAGACCTAAAAACATCTATTATATTATCCCGACTAAATTCACTATCTGGATTGGCATATTTAGTTGTATCACTGTTTATATCTCTATAATTTATTAATCTTTTTCCACCACAACAAGATTCAATAATTTCAAATATCTCATGACGTAAATTTTTCATTCGTTGTGTCAATACATTTTCTTCAAAAAAAAACCTTAAAATATCTTCACATACTCTTAAACCTTCACGTGCACGATTGAAATTAGCATCCAAAATTCTAAGCTCACTTTTTTCCATAATTTATAGAAGAAATAATTAGTTTATATCCTTTATACTCGATATTATATTAGAACTAGACCTATTAGGCAGATAAAAATTGCTTATAACTTTACCGCCAATAGATTTCACAAAATCAGCTCCTATAATCTCACTTTCTTTCCAATCTCCTCCCTTGATTAAAAAGTCAGGTTTTATAGTCTTTACCAAATTAATAGGAGTTAATTCGTCAAATATAGTTACAAAATCCACGTACCGTATGCTTGCTATAATTTCAGCCCTATCATTTTGGGACATAATAGGCCTACCTCTGCCTTTCAATCTTGAAACAGATTTATCGCTATTAACCCCAACTACTACGATATCAGCTAAAGTAGAAGCTTTATACAAAAGATAGATATGTCCAGTATGTAAAATATCAAAACAGCCATTTGTAAATGCTATTTTTTGATTCACAGACTTACTTTTAGAAATTTGAGACAATAATTTGTCTTTAGATAAGATTTTGTTTTTGTGATAATTGGTTTGCATTTAACTTGTAAATATAGATTGAAATGGAACCCCACGGGGCAAGCCCTGTGAAATATACTTTTGTATTTCACGGGGCAAGCCCGTGGTACCTTTATGTACCCGTCTCCGCCAAACACTTATTGTGTTTGGCTTCGCCGAGGTTATCCGCCAACACATTTAGGTGGCTTCTTCATTTGGTAACATCTCGCCGAAGCATAATTTTCGCATTCATCCACGGGTAAACCCGTGGTTTTCTGCGAAGGCGGATAAATTGAATTATGTAAAAGATTTTTCTACTATTTCACATATAATATGCGCTGCTACAATATGGAATTCCTGTATCCTCGGGGTATCTTTTGATGGAGCTATTAGACAATAATTACATATATTTTTTAATTTTCCGCCATCATTTCCAGTAAAACCTACAGTAATTATTCCTTTTTCATTAGCTCTTTCAACGGCTCTGATAACATTTTCTGAATTACCGCTAGTAGTAATCCCCCAAACAACATCCTTCTCATTAGCTAAAGCATCAATCTGTCTCTTAAAAACATCACCAAATTCAAAATCATTACTAATAGCAGTTAAATTTGATGTATTGGTAGTTAATGCAATTGCGGGCAAAGCTCTACGATTATCTTTAAATCTTCCAACTAATTCACATACAATATGTTGACTATCAGCGGCACTTCCACCATTTCCAAATAAAATAATTTTGCCGCCCGACTTTATGGAATTAATAATAATATTACAAATATCTTTAATAACATTTAAATGAACATCTGTAATATTATCATATAACAATTTAGATTTATTAAATATTGCTTTAATTTCATCTATCATCATAGCTTTCAAAAAGGTTAAGTTCCACTATTAAAATTTGTGGAATTTAAAAATAATACTACATTTTAAAAACTATAAATTAACCAAAAAAAGTTTTAGCTAATTCATATAATTTCATGTCAACTGTTCTAGTCTTTCCACCAATCTCCTCTAAAGGAACTGTAATTAATTCATTACCTCTTAAAGCTACCATTATACCAAAATTACCGCTCATAGCCATATCAACAGCATAAGCTCCATATCTAGTACTAAGAACTCTATCAAAAGCACTTGGAGTTCCACCCCTTTGTATATGTCCAAGTACTGTAACTCTCGTTTCATATCCCATTTTTTCCTCAATTATATTTGCTAATTGTTGGCTTATGCCCCCTAATTTTACATGGCCAAATTGGTCCACATCTTGGTCTTTAGTTACAATATCTCCTTCTTTAAAACGAGCACCTTCGGCAACTACTACTATACTAAAAGTTTTACCCCTCTTTTCATGCCTGGATTCCAATATATTACATACTTCGTTTATATCAATAGGTTCCTCAGGAATTAATATAACATCGGCCCCACCAGCTATTCCCGAATACAAAGCTATCCAACCAGCATGCCTACCCATAGCTTCAACCACAATTATACGATTATGACTTTCAGCAGTAGTGTGTAATCTATCTATACAATTGGTAACAATATTAACAGCTGTATCAAAACCAAAAGTATAATCCGTAGCTGCCACATCATTATCAATAGTTTTCGGAATTCCTACAATATTAAGCCCTTCCTCACTGCTTAATTTAGTAGCTACTCCTAAAGTATCTTCTCCTCCTATGGCAATTAGCGCATCAATTCCTAAATTTTTATAATTCTCCTTCAATTTCCTAACATCACTCTCATTCTTATAAGGATTTGTTCTTGAAGTTCCTAAAATAGTACCACCTTTAGGCAATATACCAGAAGTAGACTCAAGATTTAAATCCATAGTATCATTACTTATTAAACCCTTCCATCCGTTTTTTAAACCAATTACTTTATTACCCTGCTTTTGTTTAAGACATTTTCTAACAACAGCTCTTATAACTGCATTTAAACCAGGGCAATCTCCTCCTCCAGTTAATACACCGATGGTCATAACCACTCCTTTCTTTTAATATTTAAAAATTTTACCCACTTTTCCTAAATAATAAATTTAGTTTTTTCTAAAAAAACTACAAATTAAAAAAAGGTAAGAAAGATATAAATCCATGGATTTTACTTAAACTCATGGATTTTACTTAGAATAATCTAATTCTCCGCTATAGACAGACTTAGCAGTAGAATCCTCTTCAACTTCCTTTATATATACTTTAACCTGAATTTTATCTTCTATTCCCAAAATCCCTTGTAATTTTACTTTAATCATATTCTGGAATTTTTCCGCAATTTCAGGAACAGTTGTCCCAGCACGAAGAACTACATTATTGATAACTTTAACACTTCTTTTGCTATTAATTACTTTACAATCTAATTCCTTAATTTCAGTTACATCTTCAGCTATTCTTTTAACAAAATCCTCAATGGCCTTTAAAGAAATATTAACTTCTCCATCAGGGTTGGTAAAAGAAATATTTCTTTGTGCTTTACCTCTTTTACAAACAGAATATATATAAGCTAAAGCTAAAACAAAAAACAATAATCCAATTAATCCAGCATATAGAAGATTTAAAGGACTACTATATACATCATTTAAAAAATCAACTAAATACACCATAGAAATAAACTCCAAGGACATACCTACTAATAACAACCCTAATACCAAAAATAATACAGTATAAATAAATGCAACAAAAAAACTAATTATCCTCATTTTAATCCTCCTTTAATTTGTTCACTTCGTTCATAAATACGCGAATCAACGCTGACTTAACACTAATCAACGCGAATCAATTCTTACAAGCTTTGAACTTAGAAAAATTCGTTTGGTTATTGTATCTTTCTTGTATCTTGTAGCTTGCAGCTTGTAGCTTGTA
>JAGYNU010000078.1 GCA_018399975.1 Candidatus Omnitrophota bacterium | reverse complement strand
ATCATTAATCTGTGATAATCCCTGCCTGCGGCAGGCAGGTGTGTAGCTTTTAAAAATCTGTGATAATCTGTGTTTGCCGGCAGGCAGGCAAATGATGAAAAACCAAATGCATAATTCTGTGATACGAAGTTTGATATCTGTTATCTGTTGTCTGTTGTCTGCCATGAACCAGAGCAAAGCACGGCTCATGGCAGCCCTAAACCGTACTACTTTCTGGTTTAGGGCTGTAGTCTGATGTTTAGAATTTAGAAATTATGATTTAAAGATTAAGCGAACGAAGTGAGGTTATATGTTACCAGATAAAAAAGGATATTTTGGCGAATTTGGAGGTAAGTATGTTCCTGAGACTTTAATGTCTGCATTGCGAGAGTTAGAGAATGAATATAAAAAAGCTAAACAAGATAAAAAGTTTAAAAAGAAATTAGCACATTATTTAAAATATTATGTAGGACGTCCTACTCCTTTGTATTTTGCTAAGCGGTTAAGTAAAAAAATTGGGTGTAAAATTTATCTTAAAAGAGAAGATTTAGCACATACCGGAGCACATAAAATAAATAATACTATAGGGCAGGTTTTACTTGCTAATAGAATGGGTAAGAAGAGAATAATTGCTGAAACAGGAGCTGGGCAACATGGTGTAGCTACCGCTACTGCAGCTGCAATGTTTGGTTTAAAATGTGAAGTTTTTATGGGAGAAGAGGATATCCGACGCCAGAGGCTTAACGTAATTAGGATGAAGCTTTTGGGAGCTAAAGTAACTCCGGTAAAAACAGGAAGTAAAACCTTAAAAGATGCTTGTAATGAAGCAATAAGGGATTGGGTAACTAATGTTAGTGATACTCATTATATTATAGGTTCTGTAGTTGGGCCGCATCCTTATCCAATGATAGTTAGAGATTTTCAGGTTATAATAGGTAAAGAAACAAAAAAACAGATTTTAAAAACAGAGAATAGATTGCCTGATTATTTAGTAGCATGTGTAGGAGGAGGAAGTAACTCTATAGGTATGTTTTATCCTTTCTTTAAAGATAAAAAAGTAAAGTTTATAGGCGTAGAAGCTGCTGGAAGAGGGCTCAGCTCGGGAAAACATGCTGCTTCAATTATTAAGGGCAATGAAGGGATATTTCAGGGGAGTAAGAGTTATATATTGCAGGATAAAAATGGCCAGATTAACATTGCACATTCTTTAGCTCCAGGTTTGGATTATCCAGGAGTTGGCCCTGAACATGTATATTATAAAGCAATAGGTAGAGCAGAATATGTTGCCGTAACAGATAAAGAAACTTTATGCGGTTTCAAACTTCTTTCAGAGACTGAAGGCATTTTACCTGCATTAGAGTCTGCACATGCTATATACTATGTAAAAAAAATAGCCAATAAGCTTAAAAAGAATGATATTGTAGTTATATGCCTTTCAGGTAGAGGCGATAAAGATGTAGATATTGTAAATGAGGCCTTGGCTTAGAAAAGTTTGTCTGCCAATGTTTACACTAAAGAGTAAATCCCATTAAATGTTTTAATATAAGATAGAGTGCAACAATTATTATGAATAGAATTATAGAAAAATTCAACCAATTAAATAAGGAAAAAAGTAAAGCTTTTATTCCATATATATGTTATGGTTATCCAAACATAAAAACTAGTGAAAATTTGGTTTTGGAATTGGAAAAAGCTGGATCAGATTTAGTTGAATTAGGATTTCCTTTTTCAGATCCATTAGCAGATGGGCCTACTATACAATATGCTTCCCAAAAGGCTTTAGAGAATAAAGTAACATTAAAAAAATATTTTTGCACTGTAAAGAATTTAAGAAAAAAAACAAATGTGCCTTTAGTAATAATGACTTATTACAATATTATTTTTAATTATGGTATTGATAAATTTGTTAGTGATGCAACAAAAGTTGGATTAGATGGGGCAATAATACCAGATTTACCTGCAGAGGAATCAAGTAGTTTTTCCAAAATTGCATCTAAAAGTGGATTTTCTTTGATATATCTTATATCTCCCACTACTTCACAAGATGATATGAAAAGTATAATAGAGAAATCAACTGGATTTATATACTATGTTTCATTGACAGGCGTAACAGGGGCTAGAAATAAAATAGCTTCAAAAGTAGAGAAAAATGTAAAGCAAATAAAGAAAATTACTGATAAAGCAGTTTGTGTTGGATTTGGTATATCTAAGCCTTCTCATGTAGAACAGGTTATTAAATTTGCTGATGGTGTAATCGTAGGAAGTGCCATAGTGAATTTAATACGACAAAATCCAAAAAGAAGCAGTTTAAACAAAGCAATAAAAAGTTTTGTTAAAAGCCTTGCACGTATTACTAAATCTTAATATCCTCTATTTAAATTTTGGATTTAGCATTTTGCATCTTTAAATAAAATTAGTATTTCTTCTTGATTTATATTATCGATTTTAGTATTATTAAACTGTCTTTTTTTATCTATTTTTAGAGAAAGTATTATTCAGGAGGTAAATTTTATGGTTTATGCCATTATAATGGCCGGAGGTAGAGGTAAAAGGTTTTGGCCAAAAAGCAGAATTAAAATGCCTAAGCAAGCTTTACATATTGTAGATAAAAAAAAGTCAATGATTCAAGTTACAGTAAATAGAATAAAGAAACAGGTTTCTAAAAAAAATATTAGAATTGTAACTAATTGTCAGCAAATAGACTTAATGAAGTCGCATTTATCGAATTTGTCTGATAAAAATTTTATTGTAGAACCTGACATGAAAAATACTGCAGCGTGTATAGGATTAAGCGCTGTATTACTTGAAAAACATGATCCTGATGCGGTTATGATAGTTTTGCCTGCAGACCACATGGTTAAAGATGAAGAAAATTTTGTTAGTAATCTTAAAGCAGCTACAAAAGTAGCCCAAAATAAGAACGCTTTGGTTACTTTTGGGATAAAACCTAATTATCCTTCTGTTGGGTATGGATATATAGAAGTAGATAGGAATTCGAAATTTAATATCCGAAACGTGTGTTTTTACAAAGTTAACAGATTTACAGAAAAACCTAACAGAAAGAAAGCCAAGAAATTTTTCAAAGGTAATAAGCATTTTTGGAATTCCGGCATGTTTGTTTGGAAAGCTTCTGTTGTTTTAAAAAGTTTTGAGTTTTTCATGCCTGATTTATATAGTTTATTATTGGAAATTAGAAACGTTATAGAAAAAAAAGGTTTTGAAAATAAATTAAAAGCAATTTATAAAAAAATGGAAGATAAATCTATAGATTATGGAATTATGGAACCTTCTACCTCAAAGAACAAACCAGATAATGCTCCTGATGTTTATTTAGTAAATGCAGATTTTGGTTGGAATGATGTTGGTTCTTGGAAAAGTTTGGATGATATTTTATTTAAAGATAGGAATGGTAATGTAAAATTAGGTAAAAGTGTTAATTTAGAGAGTAAAGACTCTATAGTGATTTCTAATGAGAATCATTTAATTGGAACCATAGGTGTTGAAGATACAATTATTGTTCATACCGATGATGCTACTTTAGTATGTCGAAAAAAGGATGCCCAGAAAGTAAAAAAGTTATTAAGTTTAATGGAGAAAAAAGGCAAGTTTAAAAATTATTTATGAAGCGGGTTTTAAGTTTAGATGTAGGGGATAAAAGAATTGGGGTAGCTGTTTCAGATAAATTAAATTTAACTGCGCAGGGTTTAGAAACTATTTCTCGTATTACAGATAAGAAAGCTATAGATTCAATAAAGAGAAATATAAAAAATTATGATATAAAAACTTTAGTTGTAGGTATGCCTCTTAGAACAAACTCTGCAGGTAGTATTAAAAGAAACTATCAATTTGATAAAATAAAAAAATTTGTTAAAAAACTTAGAAGTGAAATAGAAATTCCTATTGTTTTTCAAGATGAAAGATATACTACAAAGGAAAGTAAAAGGGTATTAAGCGAAGCTAATCTTTATAATAGAGGAAAAACTAAACATTTAAAAGATAAAATTGCTGCTCAGCTTATATTACAAATTTACTTAGATAAATTATGAGTTATATTATAGAAAAGTTAAATGATAGCATATCGTCAGTTGCTTACCATACCATGGATAACATGGAATCTGTAACTGTTGGTGTGTTGGTAAAAACTGGTTCTCGTTATGAAAATGATAATAAAGCTGGGATATCCCATTTTTTAGAACATTTAGTATTTAGGGGAACGAAAGATTTTACAGCTAATCAAATAGTTAAGTCAATAGAAGGTGTTGGAGGTACGATTAATGCTTTTACAAGTCAGGAATATACTTGTTATTTTATAAAGATTAGAAAAGAGTTTTTAGATTTGGCTTTTAAGGTTTTATCTAATATGGTATTATATCCGATTTTGAGTTTAGAAGATGTAAACAGAGAAAGGAAAATTATTATTGAAGAAATTAAAATGTATTTGGATATTCCTATGAGGAATATTTATGATTTATTAAATTCAATTTTATGGAAAAATCATTCTTTGGGTAAATTAATTAGTGGAACAATTGATAGTGTAAATTCCATTTCAAGAGATGACATTCAGCATTATAAAGATATTAGTCATACATCGAGTAATTTAGTTGTAACAGCTTGTGGTGCGGTTAGTCGAAGCGA
>JAGYNU010000077.1 GCA_018399975.1 Candidatus Omnitrophota bacterium | reverse complement strand
TCTTTTTAAAATTTTAAATAATTTTATTGACTTAGATTAATTAAATGATAGAATAAAGAATAAGTTAATAATAAACCTATTAAATAAAGAGACTGTCATAATTTAGAAAATTTAATTAAAGGCAGTTTAAAGGAGGTAGAAGTGAAAACCTTAAACTTAGTAGTATTAATTTTAGTTATAGTAGGTGGTTTAAACTGGGGTTTGATAGGTTTTTTTAATTTTGATCTTGTAGCAAGAATCTTTGGAGATATGTCTTTGCTTTCCAGAATTATATATATCCTTGTAGGACTATCAGCAGTTATTTTAGCTATGAACTCAAAAAAAGTTTTAAAATAGCAAATTAAATGATTTTTTCAAAGAGAAGACTGGCATATATTTTAAATTTATGCCAGTCTTTTTTATATAATAATAAATAATATGAAAATAGGATATCCTTGTATAAACAGGTCAATCGAATGCAAGGGGAGTAAAACATTTCGTCTTGCTTCTTATTCTGAAAACCGTTTAAAAGAGGTTGTTGATAATAATTTAAACTGCCTTTTGAAAATGTTAAAATATAACGTATCGCATAATATTCTTTTCTTCAGAATAAGTTCCGATATTGTACCATTTGCTTCTCATCCTGTATGTACTTTTAAATGGGGGGATTATTTTAAAAGTAAATTTAATAAAATAGGAAAATTTATAAAAAACAATAAAATTCGGATATCCATGCATCCGGATCAATTTATATTAATTAATACTCCTTATAAAGATGTTTTAGAACGCAGCGTAAAAGAATTGTTATATCATTCTAATATACTGGATTTTTTGAATCTTGATAAAACAGCTAAGATACAACTTCATGTCGGTGGGGCTTATAAAAATAAAGAAAAAAGTAAAATACGGTTTATTGAAAATTACAAACGATTGTCTCAAGATGTAAAAAAAAGGCTTGTTATAGAAAATGACGATAGGATTTATTCTTTCAAGGATTGCCTTGATATAAATGAAAAGATAAAAATTCCCATTTTATTCGATTATTTTCACGATAGTATTAATAGCAGTAATATGAAACTAACCGAAATGATGGAAATTGCAAGAAATACTTGGCAGAAAAAAGACGGTTTACCTATGGTAGATTACAGTTCGCAAAATATAGAAAAAAGAACAGGTAGCCATACTAATTCGATAGATGTAAAAAAATTTAAAAAATTCATAAAGAATACTATACCGTATAATTTCGATATAATGCTGGAGATAAAAGATAAAGAAAAAAGCGCTATAAAAGCTGTTAAAACAGTATATAATGATAAGCGATTTGTTATATTGCAGAAGAAAATATTGAAAAAATAAAAATAGTAGAATAGAATTGACTTTATGAAAATATATTTATGCAGTTTTAAAATTATTAAATTATGATAACACTTCTTCTTTTTGTAAATTTTTTAACCCAAACGTTTTCTTTTAGTTTTTCAAATCCTGTGGATTTAAACACTTCGTTAACCTTGCAACCTGCAATAGAAGAAAATCTGTATTTAACGAATATAGAAAATCAGTTAAAAAATATAATTAAAAAAGATAATGTAGATTATTTTTTGCCAAATATTTTTCTCTCGTTAAATAAAACAGGAATAGAAATACCTGGTTTTAATGAAACTGTTTTTAATGAAGCCAGAAGCAATATAAACGATATGGCATCATCGTTAGTTTGCACTTTATTATCTGATGGGGAACTTAATCATAAAGATTTTGAACCAATTATAAAAAGAGTTACTGATATGATTTTGGGATATGAATTAAGTTTAGACAATTTAACACAAGCAGGTAGGTTTTTCTTTGAAGATATTTCGAAAAATAAAAGTCATTTCATACGTGATAGATACAATAATACATTTTATATATGGAATACTTTTGGAATCAAAAGAGAAATAATCGAAGAATATTTTTTACTAAAAGATTATAATTCTCCCGGAGCCATTTTAAATCTTACATCCAGTATTTCTCAGCATGAACCCTTTGTCGATAAAGAAGACATTTTTAATAGGCCCAATTATAGTAGAAATCCACGAAATGTTTATGAAATTTTAACTTATTCAGATGCAACTTCGGAAGAGATATCTTATGTTCAGTCGAAAGCGTTAGGCTTAGCAGAATATGAAACCAAAATTGTCTCAGTGCCTATAATGTTTGACGACACAGGAACCAAGAAAATATCATTTTGTATGTTTAAAGATAAAAATACTAATATGTGGCATCTTTTAGAAAATGATATTCTGTCTAAAGTTTTAATTAAAACTGATATATTAATTAATAATACTAATCATACTACAAATAGTTTTAAAGATATTAAAGAATTTACTAACATTTTAAAAGAAAATTACCCTAGTTCAGGTTTAATTTTTGAACTTAAACCACCACAGATAAATTCAACTTCTTTAAATTATTACAAAAGTCAGTCTTATATAAATTCTTTACTTGAAAATTTATATTTATACGTACGAAAAATGGATATTGAACTTATTGGAATAGAAAAAATTTTTAATATGGTAAGTGAAGCAAAGTTTATTGAAATATCTAATGGAATACAACTTTTCCCTGAATCAATGTCAAATCTATTTTCTAAAATAATTATTAGTTCTAATAAAGAAAAGCCCGGATTTTTAACCTTTTCTGTTTATAATGATATTGTTTGGATTCAACCTCGTTTATCTTTTTCAAGTATAGGCCTCGTGATGGATTTTTTTTCTGGGACTTTTGATATGATAAAAAAATATATAAAAAACCCTAACCAATTAAGATCTGAAATAATAAAGGATATACAAAAAGATAACCTGAATTCACTGAAAAAATATTTCTATATTAAAGAAAAATATTTTAACAATATGGAATATGGAATTTTAAGTCCGGTTTGGCTGTCTATATGTAGAAATAATGAAATTTGTTACTTGGATTCTGATTAAACAAATTTTATTAATTTCCAAAAGGTATTAATTTTTTTATAGTCTTTTTTGTCTCATCAGTTACATCCTTTGCAGTTTCTGTAGCTGATTCTGTTGTTTTCTGAATTGCTTCTGTGGTTTTATCTAAAGTATCAGAAGCCATATCATTAAGCCCACCTAAATCAAAATTAGCAAGGCTCGAGATTGTAGTATTCATCAAAGCTTGAACGATTATGATACTTCCTAAACCATAGGGGTCTGTTATATTGCTATATTTTTTGTCTATGTTTATATTAAATTCTCTTATGCTTGGAGTTTCTCTATTTGTATAGTCTTTATATATAACTTTACCTATTTTTAAATTTAGAGTGTCAATTTGGAATTCTCTTTTTTGGGATTCTTTCTTTTCAGCTGGCTCTTCTTTTTTTGTTTCTTTAACTACTTTTAAGGAATTTAAATTTAGTTCACCATCTTGATTTTTTACTACTATTAATTCTCTTAAATCAATTTTAAGATTCTCTAAATGGATTTTACCTTTAACAAGCGATTTTAAATCGTAATCTACATAAATTTGAGGCATATCCACCATTAAATTTTCAGTAAAATTTGGGGGATTATATAGTTTCATACCTTGTATATCAACAGATGTATTGAAGATTCCTACTTTCATTTCTTCTATATCTAATTTTAATCCCGTGATAAAATTTACTCCTTTTGAAACAGTAAATTTAGCTATTGTATTTTTAAATAAAAATAGACCTAATATTATAAGAACAACAACTATTAATATAATTTTTAACGTTTTCATAATTTACCTCCACTTTTTAAACTAAATATTTTCATTTACTGCATTTAATATTTTAGTAGAAGCTTCTTTATCCCCAATAATACCTACTCTAATTTCTATCTTTGAATAATTATCCTCGATTTTTTCAACGTCAATCCATATTTTTTTACCGTTTGTATAAACTGACCTTAACTGAATCATTTCTTTTTTAATAGTTGTTTGAATAATAGGTAAACCTAAATTTTTTAATGCAGATTTAGCAGCTAATGTGATTTCATCTATAGGTTTTGCGATTGCTTGTGCTAATTTACCATTGGCCCATACAGAGGTAGAAGTTGATTCACCAGATGTTCCTACTATGGTTGGGGCGCACCCATAAACATTAGCGATAACAAATAATAATATTGTTAAATAATAAATTTTAGTTTTCATGACACCTCCTTATTTTAGCTTAACATTTTGAAATATTATATACCTATTTATATACTTAGTAAAGTGAATTATAATTTGCCCATTTAAACAAAAACAAACTTGACTAAATATATTTTATATGGCACATTTAAAATGTTACTTGCATTAAAAAAATACTAATTTTATTATGAAATATTTTAAAAAACATATAACTTTTAGTGCTTTTTTATTCATCTTTGGGGTTTTTTTGTTTTTTGTTTCTTATGTTCAGGCACAAACTACATTTTTCCCATTTTCGGAAGATTTTAATCATATAGATTCAAATTTAGATATTCAAAATCCTAATTATTGTTTAGAATCTGGTAGTTTGCAAATCCCGCAGGAAACCTCAAACATAAATTCTTTTGATGCCCCCGAAATAGGTGAAACTTATATCCAGACATTATATATTCCTGAAATCAACTCTGTTGTTAGAAATACTTGGGAATATCAACCAGGCCTTAGCATATATGAGT
>JAGYNU010000076.1 GCA_018399975.1 Candidatus Omnitrophota bacterium | reverse complement strand
CAACAGACAACAGATATCAAACTTCGTATCACAGAATTATGCATTTGGTTTTTTCGTCATTCGTCATTCGGATTTCGTCATTGCCCTATGCCCTATGTCCTACGTCCTATGTCCTATGTCTTGCAACCTGCATCTTGTATCTTGTTTCTTGTATCTTGTTTTGTAATTAGTATGAATTTGTAGATTTTCTTAAAATTTGCGTTCCTATCCCTTCATTTGTAAATATCTCTAACAACAAAGCATGTGAAATATTGCCATCAATAATATGAACTTTGTTTACCCCTTTTTTAATAGTAAAGCACCCTGCCTCTACCTTAGGTAACATTCCTCCATGTATTATTTTAGACTTTATTAACTTTTCAATTTCACTAATATATAATGATGGAATAAGTGTTTCTTCATTATTTTCATCCCTCATTATACCTTTTACATGAGTAAGCAAAACTAACTTAACTGCTTTCAAGGCAACTGCAATCCTGGAAGCCGCACTATCAGCATTTACATTATACAACACATCGTTTTCACTTTTAGTTAAAGGAGAAATAATTGGTATAACATTTCTTTGTAATAAATCATTAATATAGAATGTTTGTATATTAACTATTTCGCCAACATGTCCTAATCCCTTTTCTGCAGGTTTAACTTTTATAACCTTATGATTACTTAATAAACTCTCTGCTGCTCCCCCCAATTCTCTTAATTGAGAAACGATAGACTTATTTAAATCTTCCAAAACTTTAACTACAATTTCTATATCTTCATTATCAGTAACTCTTACCCCATTGATAAAACTTGGCTGCCTTCCCAACCCCCTAATTGTTCTATTAATTAAAGGGCTCCCTCCATGAACCAAGACAGGTTTTATCCCTACTGTATTAAGAAAAACTATATCTTGAAGTAACAAAGTCCTTATTTCTTCATTTAAAAGAGCTGTCCCTCCATACTTTATAACAAAAATTTTATTTTTAAATGATTGTAAATATGGTAAAGCTTCAATTAAAACATCTGCTTTCTTGATATATTTTTTCATTTTAAGTTTCAATACTTTGAGTTTATTTTAACATATTCAGGACTAAGGTCACATGTCATAATAAAAGAACTATCTTTGCCCATTTTAAGGTCAATATTAATAAAAACTTCTTTAGATTTAAAAACGTCACTATCTACATTATCTAATTTTATATGACTATCTTCAAAAACAATATTACCGTTAACTTTTATCTCTATTTTATCAGTAATAATATCTGATTCAGTCTTACCAATTGCTTGCACAATCCTTCCCCAATTAAAATTTTCTCCATAAATAAAAGTTTTTACTAAATTAGAACTTGCTACCAAATTTGCTATACTCTTCGCATCTTTTTTTGTTAAAGCATTCCTTACTAAAACTTTAATAACCTTGGTAGCTCCTTCGGCATCACTTATTATATCATAACTAAGTTTTTTACAAATAGCCAATAAAGCACTTCTAAAAAGCTTAAATTCGTCATTTTCTTCATTTAAAAATTCATTATTAGATAAACCATTCGAAAATATCATTGCCATATCATTCGTGCTTGTTTGAGCATCAACATTAATATTGTTAAAAGTTTCATCGATACAAAATCGAAATGCCTCTTTTAATAAATTCATATCAATATTTATATCAGTAGTAAAAAAAGCTAACATAGTCGCTAAATTCGGACTTATCATGCCTGCTCCCTTAGCAACTCCAGCAATTCTGACTTCACTACCATAAATCTCAATACTGGTTGTAGCCATCTTAATTCGCGTATCAGTAGTCATTATAGCTTTGGAAAAGTCTACATCAACGACTTTACAACTATCTAATTTACTTACAAGCTCAGGAATATTATCTAACACTCTATTTAAAGGAAAAGGTTCCCCTATCTTTCCAGTCGAAGCCATAACAACATCATCTTCTTGAATATTTAACTGCTTTGCAACATTCTTAATTACACTTATGGCAGCTTTATACCCAGATTCTCCATTTAAACAATTTGCATTCCCGCTATTTACAATAACAGCCCTGGCTATATTATTTTTTAAATGTTTATTATTTATAACTATAGAATGTGCTTTAAACTTATTTTTAGTAAACAATCCTATACATTGACACGCTTTTTCGGAACACAACAAAGCTAAATCATTAAGGCCCTGCGTTTTAATACCGCAACTGAGCGCGGACACCTTAAAACCCTTAGGGTAACTTAAACCCCGCTCCTGAGAAATATTTACAGTATTCATAACAAATTTGATAAATAAAAAATACTAATAGATTTAAAAAATTACCGTACTAAACCTAATCCTTCATCTAAACCATACATTATATTCATATTTTGGACAGCTTGGCCAGCTGCGCCTTTTAATAAATTATCCACTGCCGATACAATAATTAAAGAAGACGTTTCTTCGTCAATGCTTAATCCAATGTGACATTTGTTTGTATTAGCAACATCTTTAATCGCTATATTCTCGGCAGAATCAAATATCTTCACAAATTCCGACCTGGCATAATGCTTTAAATAATATTCTCTTATTTTATCTAAGCTAACCATATTGCTAAGTGGAACATAAATCGTATTCAATATACCTCTTTCAAATGAAGCAATATGCGGGACAAATATCAAATTTTTCAGATACAAAGAACTTAATTCTTCAATTTGTTGTATTATTTCAATAATATGCTGATGACGATTAATTTTATACGCTTTTATATTATTATCTACTTCACAAAAATTTAAACCTAAAGTTCCCCTTCTACCTGCTCCACTAGCTCCTGTTTTCGAATCTATTATTATTCGCTTATTTAATGAGACTATATCCTGGCTCATTATCGGTAATAAAGCTAACAAAATACCAGTAGGAAAACATCCTGGATTAGCTATTAAATTAGAATTTTTAATTTCTTGACGTTTAAATTCTGGTAATCCATACACAGCATCTTTTAAAATATCTGGATATAAATGTTTCATGTTATACCATTTTTCATAATCATTAACATCATTGAGACGATAATCTGCACTTAAATCAATAACTTTCTTTTTATCATCTAAAAATTGTTTTACCAATTTCATAGAAACTCCATGAGGAACAGCTAAAAAAATCAATTCTGAGTTTTTGACTATTTCTTTATCAAAAGGACTACATTTAAAATCGATTACACCTTTAAAACTTGGAAAAACATCAGATATTAAACATTCCTCGTCAATTTTCGCTGTCAGTGAATCGATTTTTACTTCAGGATGAAAATGTAATATACGTACTAATTCCCTACCAGTATACCCCGTAGCGCCTATAATAGATACTTTTATCATAATAACTCCAATTAAAATATATTTAGATTAAAATTTTCACAATAACATTATTTCGTAAGGATAGAAAAAACAATAAGTTAGATATCAATTTAGATATTTCATTATAAAATAAAAAAACCCATTCAGTCAAGAAAAATTACTGCTTTAAATTGCAAAAATATAGACCGAATAGGTTAAAATAAAATTTATCTTTTTGAAAATTGAAAACTTTTACGTGCTCGTTTTCGTCCGTATTTTTTTCGTTCTTTAACACGTGGATCACGTGTAAGAAAACCTTTACTCTTTAATACATCCCTATGACCTTCATTAACTTTTTCCAAAACCCTGGCAACTCCTAAAACTATTGCTCCGGTTTGCCCAGATATTCCTCCTCCATTAACTTTCACCTTAATATCAAACTTATCCATTGTTTTAGTCGCTTTAAAAGGAGCTATAACCATATTCTGATGGTCTTCACGTGGAAAATGAACTTCTAATCTTCTCCCATTTATAAAAACTTTCCCACTGCCTTTTTTTAAATAAACTCTTGCAGTAGATTCTTTGCGACGGCCAGTAGCTATATAATTTACATTCTCTTTTTTCTTTTCTTTTTTAGTATTTTTATCTTTTGCTTTTACTTTTTTTGCCATTTTTGTTCCTTAATTTTTATCTTTCACTGAAACATGTTTAAATTTAATCTATCTTTTCTAACTTCTGCGCTGCGTGCAAATGTTCACTTCCTGAATAAACCTTTAACTTTTTCAACATTTTTCGCCCTAACTTGTTTTTTGGAAGCATACCTTTAACTGCTGAAAATATAATCTTTTCAGGACTTTTCTTCATCATCTCTTTAAAAGTGCGTTCTTTTAATCCTCCTGGATAACCTGAATAGCTCTTATAAACCTTATCGTTATATTTATTTCCGGTAACTTTCACCTTATTTGCATTAATAACCACAACAAAATCCCCTGTATCCAAGTGCTGGGTATACGAAGGTTTATGTTTACCTCTTAAAATAGTAGCAATTTTAGACGCAATTCTGCCTAATATTTTTTCTTCTGCATCAATCAAATACCATTTTCTCTCTATATCTTCTTTTTTAGGAATAAAAGTTTTCATAACAAACTACCTTATTTTTTAAAATCATTACCTGCCTAAAATTTAGGAATATAAACTATAACACAAATTTCAAACTTAGTCAAGCATAAACAAATTTTTTGTCATTTAAGAATTAAAAGTGCACAGTTTTTAATGAATTTAAAATTCAAAAGTGCACACCTAAAAAGTTATAATCTAAACCAAAAAAGGAGGTTTAGTTTATGGCACAATTACATAAAAAATTTACAGATGAACAGATCAAAGAGCTGTTTGGACGTTATCTAAACAAAGAAATTGAAAGAAAGTACATCCAAGAAAT
>JAGYNU010000075.1 GCA_018399975.1 Candidatus Omnitrophota bacterium | reverse complement strand
AATTCGGACATACAACTTATGTCATAAATTCCATAAGTTGTGTCCTCATTTAGGAGGGGAAAGAGAATGTCGCAACATTCAAGTTTACGTTCTGACAAAAAAGGTGGACATTATCGAAATGTGCTTAAAAGATGGGAAAAATTAAGACATCTTTTAGAAAAAGACAAGTGGAATCCTGATGAAGGTTCGGTTTTTAGTTTGCCTAAAATTAAACGTATTAAAATAAAGATTAAAAAGAAGAAATCTGAGGAAACTAAAGAGGAAGAAACTGTTGTTGCTTCTGAAACCGAAGTTTCTGAGGATAAGAAAACAGAGAAGAAAGCAAAAGAAATTTCTAAATCTGATAAAGAAAAAGATGCATAATAATATTGGAGTTTTCAAAAAAATTTTGTATTTTATTGTTGTAGCAATATTTGTTGTTTTTACAAGTTACACTTTATCTGAAGGATTAGAAGAAAAATATGTTTTTTTAGGTGCAGTTAATGTAAATAATTTAAATCTTAGAGCAGGCCCTAACAAGAATTACTATTCTTTTTTACAGTTAATGCGTGATGATATTTTGATTATTCTTGATAGAGAATATGATTGGTATAAAGTCCAATTGCCGCCTAAGGCCAATTGTTATGTAAAGACAGATTTATTAAAGTTATATAAGGAAAAGGTAGTCTCACGTGTCGATAACTTAAATATTCATTGTAAACCAGGTTTAAATTATACTGTGGTGGGACAACTACAAAAAGGGGAAGTTGCTTATTATAAGTCTTTTGGTTCAGATTGGATTAAAATATATCCGACTAAAAAAACTTATGGTTGGGTATATTATAAATATATAGACCGTATCAAAGAAGCGATAAAAAACGGAGTTTCTTTGCATAAAAGGAGTTATTCTTATCCTGAAAATATTCAACGGGAAGTTTCTTCGTCTGAAGAGAATTTGCCATATGCATTTAAGGATAATCAATCAACTACTGTGAAATTGTCTACTGCTGATAAAAGTAATGTTGTGAAAGATAAAACAGGGGATTCTTTAGAAAACAATATTAGCCTTAAAAAAAATCAGGAACTTTCTGATAATAAAGTAAAAGTAAGGGGTTATGTAAAAGATTCAGGATTTATAATATATCGTCCTGGGACTCATAAATTAGAGGATGACTTGGGTAATTTATTATATTATCTAAAAAGTTATGAATATAATTTAAACCAATATAAGAATAATAAAGTTGAGATTGAAGGTGTTAAAAAACTTATTGGTTATTATAAAAACCCTATTATTGTAGTATCTAAAATAAAATATGTTAACGATTAAAAATGAGAAGATTAAAGTTAAAGTTAAATAAACTTAGTTACCCTATTTTTATAAGTGATAAATTAAAAGGATTATCATCGAAGTTAAAAGAGTTAAATTTTCCTGGTAGAGTGGTTGTTGTTACGATGAAAAGTATAGCTGTTTTGTATAAAGAAGACCTTATTACTGAATTAAAACTAAAAGGGTTTGATGCTTTTTTTGAGATTATTCCTGATGGCGAAAAAAGTAAATCTTTTTCGCAGTTAAAAGATTCAATCAATAATATTTCCAGGCAGGTTAGTTCTAATCCCTTTTTTCTTATTGCATTTGGAGGAGGAGTGGTGGGAGACCTAAGTGGAACTATTGCATCTATTTATAAAAGAGGTATAAATTATATTCAGCTTCCGACAACTTTACTTTCACAAGTTGATTCTTCGATAGGAGGAAAAGTAGCTATAGACCTCGAAACAGGTAAGAATTTAGTAGGTGCTTTTTATCATCCTAAGATGGTTTATTCAAATATAGGCTTTTTAGAAAGTTTACCTGATAGAGAATTTCAAAATGGTATGGCTGAAGTTATAAAATATGGTATCATTAAAGATAAAAAGATATTTATTCTTATGGAAGATTTGTGTAGTAGTTTTCCAGAAGCAGTAAATATTTACAATATGTTAAAGGATAATATAGAAGAATTAATATATAGATGTTCTAAGATAAAATCTGATATTGTTTCTGTTGATGAAAAAGATACAAAGAAAATAAGAGCTAAGTTAAATTTCGGGCATACTATAGGACATGCTATTGAAGCTGCATCTGAATATGATAGAGCTTATAGTCATGGTCAAGCAATAAGTATAGGTATGTTGTGTGCCGTAGATATATCTTTAGAATTGAATATGTTAAGAGATAATACTATTTTAAATCGCTTGGAAAACATATTAAACTTTTTCAAATTACCTACTTGTGTTGATAGTAATATAGATGTTGATAAGATAATGAAGTTTTTTTGGTATGATAAAAAATTTGTAGAAGGAACTCCACGTATGGTTTTACCAATAATGTTAGGCAAAGTAGATGTAGTTGATAATGTACCGGTTGGCGTGGTAAAAAGGGTTTTAGATAAAAGAATAAAGTAAATAATTTTAATTAAAAATTTATTAAAGCCGAAGTATTTTATTAATGGAAAAATTTACGGTTGATAGCAATAATCGGGAAGAAGTAATTGATATTACTAATATGGTTTTAACTTTAGTTAATAAAAGTGAAATTAGAGAAGGTATTTGTTATCTTTATGTTCCTCATACAACGGCAGGTATTTTTATAAACGAAAATTATGATCCAGATGTTAAAAAGGATATACTTAAAAAACTTTCTGATATAGTGCCTTTTAATGAAAGCTATTCTCATGTAGAAGGCAATGCAGATTCTCATATAAAATCGAGCTTAATTGGAAATTCCATAAATGTATTGATTAATGATTCTAAACTTGTTTTAGGAAAATGGCAGGGTGTCTTTTTTGCAGAGTTTGACGGTCCTAGAAAAAGGGAAGTTTATATTAAAATTAAATAAAATTTAATTTTAGATAACAGATAGCAGATAACAGGAAATCTTAAATTTATTTATTATTATTTGTTTTTCTGACTTTTTACTTCTGTTTTCTGATTTCTGTTTTTAAGGTGGAGTGAAATGGAAGTGGAGGATTTAGAAGGCTGGAAATGTATTGGTGAAGTAGTTCATTTTTTTGAACATCCAA
Source organism: Candidatus Omnitrophota bacterium (assembly GCA_018399975.1). GTDB lineage: Bacteria > Omnitrophota > Gorgyraeia > M55B152 > M55B152 > M55B152. The sequence continues at coordinate 1,689 of JAGYNU010000075.1, read as the reverse complement.
GTGCAGGTATAATAAAACTAATTGAAGATGGGCTAAAAATAGGAGATGTTATCAAAATTAAAGGATGTACAACTGATTTAGAACAAGAAGTTAGTTCTATGCAAATTGAACATGATGAAATTGAAGAAGCTAAAAAGGGCGATGAAGTAGGAATAAAAGTAAGAGATAGAGTTAGAAAACATGATGTAGTTTATAAGACAATTTAAAGATAGGTAAGAAAAATATTTGATTATGAAAAATGTGTTGCTTAAAAATAATTTTATTAAAAGATTTATTTTTTTACTGATAATTTTTATTTATTTTTTATTTTTACCTAATAATTTATGGGGGATAGCTTTAGAAGGAAGAATTCTAACTGTTAGTATACAAGATAATTTTCTTGTTTTAGATGTTGGAGAAGAAGAAAATGTTTTTAAAGGTAAAAAATTTAATGTTTTCAAGAATGATGAATTAGTAGGTGTTACTGAGGTTTTACAAGCAAGGAAGGATGTTGCTGCTTTTGATACTACACTTTTAAAGAAGAGAGTAGTTTTATTTCCTAAGGATATTTTGATTTTGAAAGAAATAGATGATTTAGAGGCTACTAAATTGCCCAGTATAAGAATTAGAAAAGATATAGATACAGATATTATTATTTCTGAAAGAACTCAAAAAGATGTTAGTATTCCTGATAGTAAAAAAGAGTCTTATGAAAAAGAGCAAACACCACTTTTAGTGCGGCCATTTAAAAAAATGAAAGATTGGACAATTACAGCAGGTAGAGAGGTTAAAGATTGGTTTGAAAAAGAAGGAAGAGAACAGGACACTATTACAGATACAGAAATTGATAGAACGGTTTCTAAAGGTATTATAGATATCCCTGCTATAAAAGGTATTAAGTTGGAAACAGATGTGATAGGCGGTAGACGAAAGGTTTTGTTTATGCTTAATGAGGAGTTAAAAAATAGAGGTTTTATTGTTACTAATTATAGTATAATAGAAGGAACTATACATGCACAGAAGTCTTTAGAAATGTCTACTTATGAAGAGGTCTTTGCTAATATAAAGGCTGCTATTGACCATAAAATAATATATTTTGTTACAGTGCGAAAAATTGATGAAGAAACTTCTCATATAATGTTAGATGTTTCTGCTAGTTATAAAAAAGGTAATGAATATAATAATATAGAGATTAGTAGTAGTAGTAATTTAGTAAATGAGGCTAAAGCAATACTTGTTGAAGTAAAAGATAAAATGTAAATGTGAAGGTTTAACATAATAATATTATGAAAAAAGAATTCCCCAAAGAAAGACGTAAAAATGTTCGAGTAGATAAAAATGTTCCTTTAAAAATATTTTCTATTGATAAATATGATACGATACTCGAAACTAAAAATATTAGTGCTTCGGGAGCATATTGTGGATTAGATTTTAAAATTCCTGAAATGACAAAATTGCAAGTTACTTTACTTATTCCGAGTTCGGATAAAATACAGGCTAAAAAAGTAAATTGTGAGGGTGTCGTAGTAAGGGTAGAAAAAAAATCGCATAATGATAAATACAATGTAGCTATATATTTTAGTAAAATAAATAAGTCCGATAAGAAATTTATAGAACAATATGTAAGACATCACATTTCAAAAGAAAATAGAAACCACGAAGGTTCTATGTCCTAAATACTGTGTCAAAAACAAAAAAATAGTTTATAGC
>JAGYNU010000074.1 GCA_018399975.1 Candidatus Omnitrophota bacterium | reverse complement strand
GATAAAGACAGAGATACAATTTTATCCGACCATATTTCAGTTAGAGCATTGACTATCGAAAATGATTTGATTTATGAGGTTATAAGGGATTTGAAATTTACATTAGGATTTGATTACGGAGCAGGCCTTGATAGTTTTAATGGATTTGATAATTATACTATAAGAGGTGAATTGATGTATAGAAAACCTGGATTAGCAGACTGGCGATTTGGAATAAGACATACTGAATATTTTAATATAGATGATGAAATTGATACTGTATATTTTAAAATCGGTTTATTTATGTAAATAAGATTTAACTATGAATAAAAAATATTTTATTTTGTTTTTGGTTATGGGTTTTGTTTTAGTTATAAATTCTGCTTGTTTTGCAGAAAAGCTTATGATAGCTGATTTTAATAGAGGGGAAAAACCCAATCTTATAAGCGGGGATTTCGGTGCCTGGAATAAAACAGAATGGGATAGGTCACAATTTTGCAATGAAACTTTTACTGCTGACCCGGATATTGTTTATGGTAGTAAAGGATGCAGCCTTCAGCTTGATTATGATGTTGACCCGAAAGAAGGTGGCGGGCTTTGCTGGACAGATACAGATACAAAAAAAGCAGCTTATAATGGTTTATGGATGCGATTGGAAAAAATAGATTTAAATAAATATGATGAGTTTGTATTTTATGTTAAAGGTGATGCAGATTTTGGGTATACTAATAAATTTAAAGTTGAGATAACATCAATGGCTGGCGATATGGCTCGTTTCTATGTAACTGATGTATGTGATAGCTGGCAAAAGGTAGTATTGCCTTTGTATAAAATAAAGAATGATGGCGATTTTAGCCAAGCATATGAATTCAAAATAGTATTTGAGGATACAGTTGCTACTAAAAAAGAAGGTAGAATTTATATTGACGAAATATATGTTCAATAACATTCCTATTCTTACTAAAAAATTAAATTAGATACATGTGTAAAATCCCTTTCAAAATTATTTTAGTTTCCTTTTTTTTAATTTCAAGTATTGTCTTTACTGTATATATAAAAGAAGTTAGTGCAGATAATTTATTGGAAGAACAAGCAATAACATATTTTAATAAAGCAAAGGAGCTTGAGAGAAAAGGAGATGTAGAAGGGGCTATAGAATTTTATCAAAAGTCTATTTTACTTGATAAATCTAATATAGACATATATAATCAATTAGGTGTTTTATATGAAAAGAAGGGTTTGCCTGAAAGAGCAGAGGCGATGTATCTTAAAGCTATATCAAAAAATCCTTTATGTCTTCCAGCTCATAATAATTTAGCCTATTTATACGAATCTCAGGGGGAAATCAATAAAGCTGTTACTCATTGGAGAATAAGAATTGCTTTGGCCGATAGTGATGATAAATGGGTAGATGAGGTTAGAAAAAAGTTAAGTAAGTATGATACAAGTATAGTAGACCTTGAAAAGTCAATTAAAGCGAGCAAAGAGAAAACTGTTGCTACAGATTTACTGGATAAAGTTGAAGAATCAAATCAACATGTTTTGGAAGGCAGGATATATCTTCAACAAAAGGATTTTCAAAGTGCCTTAACAGAGTTTGAAAAGGCATATAAATTAAATCCTTCCAGTGAAATAGGAAATTATATAAGAAAAACAGAGGGATTTTTAAAAGCCAGGGATTATATCAAGAAGGGCGAAAAGTTTTATATAAATAATAATTATGAACAGGCGATGTATAATTTTAATCAGGCCCAAAGTTTGCTTCCTGAGAATTCTATCTTGACTGAATTAACTAAAAGAGTAAAATTTGAATTGTATCTTAATAAAGCCAATGAACTTTTTAATCAGGAGCAATATGAAGAAGCATTAGGTATTGTAAATAAAGCAGTAGATTTAGAGCCTGATAATTCTTTAGCCAATAGTTTAAAAAATAAAATTGAAGAGATTCTTATTGTACAATAGAAAGTGTAATAAGGAGATATGTATGAATAAAAAAATATTTGTTTTATCTATTATTTTTACATTTATTGTATGTTTGCTATTATCTGATTCTTATGCTGATTTCAAAGAGCAAGCGGTGGAATATTATAAAAAAGCTCGATTTGCTATGGATAAGAGTGATTTAGATACTGCTATAAAATTTTATCAAAAATCTATTTTATTAGAGCCTTATTATGTTGAAGCTCATAATGATTTGGGTATTGTATATGAAAAAAAAGGTATGATAGATAAAGCTAGGAATCAGTATAAAACTGCAATAAATATCGAACCTGATTATGCATCTGCGTATATGAATTTGGCTATGTTGGAAGAAAGTGTTGGTAACATTGAAGATGCTGTTTTTTATTGGAAAGCGCGTATAGCTTTTGGTAAAGCTTCTGATAAATGGGCAGGGCGTGCAATAATGAAGTTAAGGGAATATGTTCCTGAAATGGCTGAAATAGATACAGAAGATTTAATGGAAGAAGTTTTAAAAGAATTGAAGTTAAGTGAAGAGCATAAGCAGAAATTAGCAGAAAAACATGTGAATTATGGAAAAAATTATTTTCAAAATGGAGATTATTTTAAAGCTTTAGATGAATTTCAAATTGCTTATAGACTTTATCCGGATGATGCTGAGATACAGTTACTTTTGTCAAAAACTAAAATAAGCATTATGCAAGAATATTTTTCTAAAGGTATAGCTTATTTTGATCATAAAGATTACGAAAGTGCCAAATATGAATTTATTAAAATAATAAAGATGCTACCGGATGAAAATATTGAATTTTCTGAAGATTTGGGGTATATTGAAGAGTAGAGAATTATGAAAGTGTTGTAGAAGTAGTAGTTTTTATAGTTCTAAATGTGATTTTGGTAGACTTGTAAGCGTAGTCCCTTCCAGAAGAAGTAAATATTTAGACGATTTTTTATAAAGTGCTGAAATTTCTAAACTGTTCCATATAATATCAAAACGAATTGAATTATAAAAAAGGCAATTGTAGAATTTGTGCAGGTTTATTTTTTAAAGGGTGCGATTATTATTTTAAAAGATTATCAAAAAGTCAAAGAAAAATTTAGTTTATTGATTTAAATGTTACCAAACATAAAGTATTGATTTTATAAAGTCCAACCTCATGATTTTTTTTGAATTCCAATTAGAAAAATGAAAATTTATATATATAATGTAGGTTTAAAATGATATTTTGTAAGAGTTTTGTCTATTATTGGGCCTGCCTGTTGATATTCTGTTTGAATTCAAATTTTAATGGTTAATTAAATGTGCAATAAAAATTTATTTTTAGTTGATGGTAATTCTTATGCATATAGAGCATATTATGCTATAAAAGGGTTAAAAAACTCTAAGGGATTTCCAACTAATGCTGTGTATGGTTTTTTCAATATGTTAAATAGGATTATAAATGAAGAATGTCCAGATTATATGGCAGTTGCGTTTGATGTTAAAGCACCTACTTTTAGACACGAGGTTTATGAAGATTATAAAATTCATAGAAAACCTATGCCTGAAGATTTGGTTTCTCAATTACCTTGGATAAAAAAAGTTTTATCTGCTATTGGTATTACTATATGTGAAGCCGAAGGATATGAAGCAGATGATGTGATAGCAAGTTTGGTTAATAAATTTAAGAAAGAAATTAATATTTTTGTAGTTTCCGATGATAAAGATATTTTACAGCTGATAGATAATAATGTAATGGTATATAAATATCATAACGGCAAGAAGATAATTTTAAATTCGGAAAAAGTAAAACAAAAATATGGTATATATCCAGACAAAATACCTGATTTTTTAGCTTTAAAAGGAGATAAATCCGATAATATACCAGGTGTTTGCGGTATTGGTAAAAAGTATTCTGCCGAGCTGATTAGTCAATATGGAGGCGTGGAAGATATTATTTCTAATTTAGAAAAAATAGAGCCTGCAATATTAAGAGACAAAATTAAAGAAAATGTAAAGGATGCTGTTTTAAGTAAAAAGCTTACTGTTTTAGAAAAAAGTATATCTTTTCATTTCGAATTAGGTGATTTAATTTTAAGGCCTGATAATAGAGATAATCTCATACCCATATTTAAAGATTTGGAATTTAATAATCTTATAAAAAAAATTAAATCAAATACTATTTAAATTTTGCATATGATAGTTTTAGGAGTAACTGGTAATATTGGTAGTGGAAAAACAACAGTTTCGCATATATTTGAGGAACTTGGGGCAAAAGTTATAGATGTTGATGATATTTCTCATATTTGTTTAGATAGAAACAAAGAATTAGTTAAAAAGGAGTTTCAGGAATTTGGTTTAAAAAATGATTATAATTTTGATAGACAAAATTTAGCACGATTAGTTTTTGAAAATAAAGATGCTTTAAAAATATTATGTGATATATTACATCCCTGTATTATTAAGAATGTTAAGGAAAAATTAATTCAGTTAGATAAGATTAACCCCAATGCAGTAGTTATAATAGATTGTGCTTTATTGTTTGAAATTGATTTTAGTATAGATATAGATTATGTTTTGGTAGTTGATGCTTCATTTAATAGTAGGATTAAAAGACTTGTGACAAATGGCCGATTTTCAGAAGAAGATGTTAAAAAAAGGGAAGAAAATCAGGATTTACAGATAGAAAAAATAAGAAAAGCTGACTTTGTTATAAATAATGAGAAAGATATATCAGATACAGTCAGTCAAGTTAATAGAATTTGGGGGAAAATAGCAGGTAACAAGTAAAACAAGCAGAAAACAGAAGACAGAAGACAGAA
>JAGYNU010000073.1 GCA_018399975.1 Candidatus Omnitrophota bacterium | reverse complement strand
CATAAGTGCGAATTTTAACCGCCTACGTTTTGTGACGGGTCAATCCGCCGAAGCCCTGCCTGCCGGCAGGCAAGGTTTAGCGTAGGCGAAAGCACATGATTTATAAAATACAATGAACATAAATCATATGTGTGAATTTCACTTGCTTTTCATTAGAGCAATTAGACTTTAAACATCAGACTACAGAAAACAGAGAACAGACAACAGGTATCAAACTTCGTATCACAGAATTATGCATTTGGTTTTTCGTCATTCTGATTTCGTCATTTGTTTGTATTCCGCCACAAACATTGGCGGATGAAATTCGGTCATACCACTTAGTTTCACTACCCCGCCACAAACATTGGCGGGCAGGCATTCACTAAGTGGTGTCCTCATTTCACTTGCTTTTCTTTGATTTTATTTGGTTATTGTATTTTATTAGTTATTTGTAATTTGTTTATTGTTTATTGTTTATTGTAATTTGTTTTTTTCGTCATTCGTCATTCGGATTTCGTCATTTGTTTGTATATTGTTTTCGTCATTCGTCATTCTGATTTCGTCATTTGTTGTTTATTGTTTTCGTCATTCGTCATTCGGATTTCGTCATTTATTATCTACTTTATTCTCTTAATATCCGCTCCTAAAAGAGAAAGTTTTTTCTCTAAATCCTGGTATCCTCTATCCAAATGATATATTCTCGAAATAATTGTTTCTCCTTTAGCCACCAGACCTGCTAAAATTAAAGCAGCACTGGCTCTTAAATCAGAAGCCATTACCTGAGCTCCGCTTAATTTAGAAACACCTCTAATTATAGAACTATTGCCCTCTAAAGTAATATCAGCACCCATACGATTCAATTCTGATATATGTAAAAATCTCTCTGGATATATTCTTTCCGTTATTACACTTGTCCCTTCAGCTACCGACATTAAAGCCATCATTTGCGCCTGCATATCTGTAGGAAAACCAGGATAAGATGAGGTCACTAAATCAATACTTGATAATTTATCTTTTTTCTTAAAAACTAAAACACCTTTAGTGTCAGTTTCTATCCCTACTCCTATTTTTGAAAGTTTATCAATTACACTACCTAAATGACTAACATTACAATTTAACAATTTTATCTTTCCATTTGTAATAGCGCCCGCAATCATATATGTTCCAGCTTCTATACGGTCAGGAATAATATTATATTCAACCCCTTTTAATTTTTTCTTTCCTTTAATTTTTATTCTATAAGTACCATATCCTTTAATATCTGCTCCCATTTTTATTAAAAATTTAGCTAAATCAACAATCTCAGGTTCACAAGCAGCATTTTCTATAATAGTCTTCCCTTCTGCTAAAACAGCTGCCATCATTACATTTGCTGTGCCTAAAACAGAAGACCCAAAAGGCCCTTTTAAATAAACTTTTGCACCTTTTAATTTATCACATTTAGCTTTAATATATCCGTGACTTAAATCAATATCAGCACCTAAAGCTCGAAGGCCTTTTAAATGCAAATCTATCGGACGAGGGCCTATAACACATCCCCCGGGAAGAGAAACTTCTGCTTTGCCTAACTTAGCCAATAAAGGCCCCAAAACACATATCGAAGCTCTCATTTGCCTAACTAAATCATAAGGAGCAACATATTTAGACTTAGATAAACGTTTTGTTGTTATAAAGTCTTTATCATGTTCTGCTTTTATACCCAGAGAATATAATATATCGCACATTGTGCTTATATCTTTTAAATCAGGAACATTTTTGATAACACATTCATCATCAGTAAGCAAAGTAGCAGCAAGAATCGAAAGCACGGAATTTTTCGACCCACTAATATTCACTTCTCCTTTTAGTTCATTGCCTCCCTTAATTAAAATCTTATCCATAATTAATCAACTTTTGAAATAACCAAAATTCTATCTTTTTTATTATAATCTGAAACACTTTTTAAAAATCTCATTTTTTTATTAGACATCAAATATTCGCATATTGATTTTTTTTGATTTTCTCCTATTTCTAAAAAAACATATCCACCGGGTTTAAGAAATTTATCACTTTCATCAATAATCCTTTTATAAAATTCTAATCCTTGTTTTCCCCCATTAAGTGCCATTACAGGTTCATAAAGAACCTCAGATGGCAAATCCTGCATTTCTAATTCAGATACATACGGGGGATTAGAAACGATAAAATCGAATTGGCTATTCATATCCGCCACCGGCTGGAACATATTTCCATATCTTAAATCAACTTTACCTGACACATTATGATTCTCTACATTTATACCTGCAACCTCAATAATTTCTTCTGAAAAATCAGTAGCTACCATATATGCCTGAGGCAAATAATTAACAATACTTACCGCAATATTGCCGCATCCCGTTCCTAAATCCAAACCTGTCAAACCTTTGGAATCTACATATTTTATAACTTCTTTAATCAATAATTCAGTTTCAGGCCTTGGTATTAAAACTCGTTTATCAACAAAAAATTTAAAATCCATAAAATAAACACTGTTAGTTATATATTGCACCGGTTCTCTTTTTCTTAATCTTTTCAAACAACTTTTTAATTTCTTATAATCTTTTTCTCTTAACATAAATTTTCCAGCATACAAACTATAACGACTACAATTTAACAATTCCTGCAGGATATATTCTACTTTAAATAAATAATTTTTATTATAAACATCATCTAAATAATCTTTGCAATATTCAATTAAATCTTTACCACTAATATATTTATTATTCAAAAAATCAAATTTATTATTCTCTTTTATTAAACTCTTGCTTTTAAGCAACATGATTTATATATTTTCCTTTTTTAATTTTAGTTCTTCTTCTTGTAATCGATTAAATAACTCATCTAAATCACCCTGCATAATTCCATCCAATTTATAAAGGGTAAAATTGATTCTATGATCTGTAACACGTCCCTGAGGAAAGTTGTATGTTCGTATTTTTTCGCTTCTATCACCAGACCCTATTTGTGTGCGACGGCTTTGTGACTTTGTTTTTTCTTGTTCTTCTTGAGCTTTATCAAGAAGACGTGTCCTTAAAATACGCATAGCTTTAATTTTATTTTTAAGCTGTGAACGTTCATCCTGACACCTAACTGTAGTATTTGTAGGAAGATGTGTTATTCTAACCGCTGAATCAGCAGTATTTACACTCTGTCCACCTGGACCTGAGGACCTAAAAACATCAATTCTTAAATCATTTGAGTCAATATCTATATCTATTTCCTCAGCTTCAGGTAAAACCACCACTGAAGCAGCAGAAGTATGAATTCTTCCAGAAGATTCAGTAGCAGGAACTCTTTGGACACGATGAACTCCACTTTCATGCTTGAAAATTTTATAAGCATTTTTGTCTTGAACAGAAAAAATTATTTCTTTATAACCACCAGCTTGAGTAGGATTAGAACTTAGAATCTCTAATTTTAAACCTTTTTTAGATACGTATCTATCATACATCCTGAAAATATCTGCAGCAAAAAGACTAGCTTCATCTCCTCCAGTCCCAGCTCTTATTTCTACTATAACATTTCTTGCAGAATAAGGGTCATCTTCTATAAGTTCTTCTTCAATTTTTCTTTCAATAGAATTTATTTCCTTTGATAGACTTTCAAATTCATCTTTAGCCAATTCCACCATTTCTGGATTATTTTCCTGTTTTAACATTTGCTTTACCTTTTCTTTTTCATCGGATTTCGATAAAAACTCTTTATACAGTTCACATATCGGCTTTAACTGAGCATATTCTTTCGCAATTTTCTGATATTTATCCTGTTGTGAAATTATATCTTGATCTGATAACTGTTTTTCCAAAACCTCAAACCTGTTACAAACTGACTCTAATTTTTCCTTTTTCATAGCATATAAATAATCAATTTAAACTAAGTAAAGCTCCACGGCTTTACAACCATGGCATCTTCATATTCTTCGGCAAAATCCCTACCGGCAGGCAGGCACCGAAGCATATCCGCCACAAGGCGTTGGCAGATACCCTTTTCGCATTTCCGCCACCATACCTGGCAGACTCGCCAATCTTTTTGGCGAGCATCTACATCTTTACAAACATGTCCCTAAAACACTTTGCCTTCTTATTTAACGGGACGTGACTTTCTGTGAAAACAGGTAAAAAATTCATGCAGTCAACCAACGACTGCATGTATGTAAATTAAGTATAAATTTAAAAAAGTTACTTTTTCCCGTATTTTTTCTTAAATTTTTCTACTCTACCTGCAGAATCTAATAATTTCTGTTTACCTGTATAAAAGGGATGACAATTACTACAAACTTCTACTTTAATATTTTTTTTAGTAGAGCGAGTGTGTATTACATTTCCACAACTGCATGTAATAGTAGTCATTTCGTATTTTGGATGAATATCCTTTTTCATTTTAAAAACACCTCCGTAATTATGCTTCTTCTATTTAGATGGTGATAATTTTATCATTTATAAAACATTTTTGCAAACAATAAATAATACAAATAAATTTCTAATTGACCTAAACAGGTAACAGGTAACAAGTAACAGGTAACAAGTAACAAGTAACAGGTAACAAGTAACAAGTAACAAGACATAGGACGTAGGACTTAGGACATAGGACGTAGAACATAGGACATAGGACATGAGAATGACAAATTACAATAACCAAACAAAATCAAAGAAAAGCAAGTGAAATGAGGACACCACTTAGTGAACGCCTGCCTGCCAATGTTTGTGGCGAAAAAAAATAAAATATATTTAAATGGAAGATAAATTTCTATAACATAAAATAGAATAGTAACTTAGACATAAAAACATCCAAGTTATATAGGTTTTATGATGTGGATTTTTGATTCATACTTGTTAAAAATTCAGAATTGGATTCTGTAGCAGCCATTTTGGATTTTAATAACTGCATGGCTTCTACATCATTTAATTCATCTAACACCTTTCTTAAAACCCAAGTACGCTGT
>JAGYNU010000072.1 GCA_018399975.1 Candidatus Omnitrophota bacterium | reverse complement strand
TAAGTCATGTGCTCATTTACCTGCTACCTGTTACCTGTTACCTGCAGCTTGTTTTACTATGAGCTATGAGCTAAGAGCTACGAGCTAATTTATCTTGTTACTTGTATCTTGCAACTTGTTACCTGTGTAGCTTGTAGCCTGCAGCATGTAGCATGTAGCCTGTAGCCTGCAGCTTGTATCTTGAGACTTACTTTTCTAAAACACCCCTTAACATTTCATTAACAATTTTAGGATTAGCTTTGCCTTTAGTCTCTCTCATAACCTGTCCCACTAAATACATCAATGCATTTTTCCTGCCGGATTTATAATCATCCACTGATTTTTGATTTGACTTTACAACATTTTCAACTATTGACTGTAATTCATCTTCATTTGATATCTGCGCCAAGCCCTTCTCTTCTACTATTCTGCCAGGGCTTTTCTTAGACTCTACCATTTCAGTAAAAACATCCTTAGCAATGGAACTATTAATTTTATTTCCACTAACCATCTTTAACAACTCCACAAAATGTTCAATAGATATAGCCAACTCACTTAATTTAATCTTTTTTTCATTTAAAATTTCCATCAACTGCCCCATAATCCAATTGCTTATTAATTTATAATCATTTATTTTTAAGGCACAGGCATCAAAAAAATCAGCTATAGACCTCTCAGATGTTAAAATAGCGGCATCATACTCCGGAATATTAAATTTTTCAATAAATCTTTTCTTTCTCTTATCAGGTAATTCCGGCATAACAGATTTTATTTCATCAATCTTATCTTTTGATATCTCGAAATAAACTAAATCCGGCTCAGGAAAATATCTGTAGTCATGAGCTTCTTCTTTAGAACGCATAGGCATGGTAACTTTTTCAGTTTCATCCCACAATCTAGTTTCCTGAACTACCCTATCTCCTTTTTTTATTTGTTTTATTTGCCTGTCAGATTCATATTGTAAAGCATCTCTTACTCCTTTAAAACTGTTCATATTCTTAATCTCCGATTTAACACCTTTTTTATCTGAATCTTCAGGCTGAACAGAAATATTAGCATCGCATCTGAGACTTCCCTCTTCCATATTGCAATCCGAAACCTCTAAATACTTTAAAATAGACTTCAATCTGCTTAAAAAATCATATGCTTCTTCAGGAGAATTAATATCAGGTTCTGTAACTATTTCCAAAAGAGGAACCCCTGTTCTATTAAAATCCACAAGGCTATAATTACCTTCTTTATGCAATAATTTCCCTGCATCTTCTTCTAAATGTGTTCGTGTTATCCCAACTTTTTTTAAACTTTTATCCGTGCTGGATATAATATACAATTCTCCATTTTTAGCCAACGGCATATCAAACTGAGAAATCTGATAACCTTTGGGTAAATCTGGATAAAAATAATTTTTCCTGTCGAACTTTATCTTCTCAGCTATTTCACAATTTAAAGCAACAGCAACTTTCAATGCTAAATTCAAACTCTCTTCATTTAAAACAGGCAAAGTTCCAGGCAATCCCAAACATACCGGACATGTCTGTATATTCGGTTCACTGCCAAAAGCGGTGCTACAATTACAAAATATCTTGCTTTTTGTAAAAAGCTGAACGTGTATTTCCAAACCTATTACTGTCTTAAAATTCACGACTTCTCCTTATGAAAATCCGTAACCTGCTGAAATGCATATCCTACATTAAACAATCCGCCTTCATTAAACGGCTTACTCATTATCTGCAAACCAACTGGCAATTTATCTTTTGTAAAGCCACATGGTAATGAGATAGCAGGAATACCCGCAAGATTAGCTGAAATAGTATAAATATCCGATAAATACATAGCTAACGGGTCATTTATTTTTTCACCTTTTTTAAAAGCAGGTGCAGGAGTTGTAGGAGTCATTATAAAATCGCATTCTTTAAAAACATCATCGAAATCTCTTTTTATTAAAGTCCTAACTTTTTGTGCTTTCAAATAATAAGCTTCATAATAACCGCTACTTAATGCATACGTCCCCAAAAGAATCCTTCTTTTTGCTTCTTCACCAAAACCTTCCCCTCTGGTTTTTTCGTACATATCTATTAACGGAGTTTTTAGCTCATGGCTCTTAGCTCCTGACGCTATTCTGTCTTCTGTCTTCTGTCTTCTGTTTTCTGTCTTCTGTCTTCTGATACCGTACTGCACTCCGTCAAAACGAGCTAAATTAGAACTTGCTTCAGCAGTAGCAATAATATAATACACAGAAACAGCATATTCTGTATGAGGTAAAGAAACTTCATGAAAAGAAGCTCCCAAAGACTCTAATATTTTTTTAGACTCCTCTACTTTTTCTCTAACTTCTGGATTTAGGCCTTCGGCAAAGTATTCATCAGGTAGCCCGATTTTAATACCATTTAAATCTTTTTTAAAAAAAGAACTATAATCTGGAACTTCTATATCTGCAGAAGTTGAATCTTTTTTATCATGTCCGGCTATTACCTGCAATAATAAAGCATTATCTTCAACTGTTCTTGTAATAGGCCCTATCTGGTCTAAACTCGAAGCAAAAGCAATCAATCCGTAACGCGACACCCTGCCATAAGTAGGTTTTAAGCCGACAACCCCGCATAAAGCAGCAGGTTGCCTTATAGAACCGCCTGTATCGCTTCCCAATGCCATAACAGCTTCATTATTAGCCACTGCTGCTGCAGAACCTCCACTTGAACCTCCGGGAACTCTATCAGTATCCCACGGGTTATAAGTCGGGCCATAACAGGAAGTTTCACAGCTGGATCCAAAAGCAAACTCATCCATATTGGTCTTTCCAAAACAAACAGCTCCTGCCTCTTTTAATTTTTCGATAACAGTAGCATTATAAGGAGGCCGAAAACCCTCTAAAATCTTAGAACAACAAGTCGTAAGTTCATCTTCAACACAAATATTATCTTTAATAGCAACAGGAATGCCTTTTAACTTACTAGTAGAACCATTTAAATTTTTACTATCTTTTATAATTTTATCTCTATCTAAATGCACAAAAGCATTAATGCTGGAATCTTCTTTATCTATCCTGTCTAATAAACTTTCGACAATATCTAATGAAGATATTTTACCTTTACTAATATCCTCAATCAATTCCATAGCTGTTTTAGTGTAAAGATTATTCATGTCCTATGTCTTAGGTCCTATGTCCTATGTCCTATGTCCTATGTCCTATGTTCTATGTCCTAAGTCCTAAGTCCTACGTCCTAAGTCCTACGTCCTAAGTCCTAAGTCCTATGTCTTATGTCTTATGTCTTGCTACTTACTACTTGTTTTAGATCAATTAGGTCAATTAGTAATTAGAAATTTGTTTGTTTCGTCATTCGTCATTCTGATTTCGTCATTTGTTTTTCTGTTTTCTGTCTTCTGTTTTCTGTTTTCTGTTGTCTGTTATCTGTGTCATCTGTGCAAAATTATGAAATAATTTTGGGCACCTTAAAACATCCATCTTCTTTATCAGGAGTATTCTGCAACGCTTTTTTTCTATCCAAAGACTTTTTAACTTCATCTTTTCTTAAAACATTCTTTAAATCCACAACATGCGTAGTTGGAACAACCTTTTCTGTATCCAATTCATTTAATTTATTTATATAATCTAATATTTTAGATAACTGCGGTGTGATTTTCTCTATTTCTTTTAGGGTAAGCTCAATTCTTGCTAATTTTGCTACATATTCAATATTTTTAGAATCTATAACAGGACTCATAAATTCACTCCTTATTAAAAAATTACTAATAATTCATGATATTATATTACAGCTCTTATTTTAAGTCAATTGACCCAATTAAATTAAAGGAATTTTACCTGCCGAAAACTATGTGCAGAAAATATTAAATCACAAATTATCGAAACCCTACTTATTACCACGTAACTTTTTCTTGATATTATACTCAACATAACCTGATAATATTTCCTGTATTTTTACCGGAGGCATGACTACAAAGAAATGATTCATTATAGCATGGGCAATTTCATGGGCTAATATACCCGGGCTTATACCTTCCTGGGATATATAAATTGTGTTGCTTCCATGATGATAAATCGATTCAAATCTAATATTATAACCAAAGGTATTTTCTAAAGCCGCTTTTAAATTTCTTTTATCTACATATATCTTAAGCTTTCCTTTATAGCTATAGATATGCATATCCAATATATCAGAAACTTCATCGAACAAATGTTCTAAACTGGTTTCAAAAGCTACTCTTGGAGATTTAAAATATGAGCTATCAGGACTATCAAACTGAAAAGAAGGCCCAATATTAATATTATAGGCAACATCTAATAAATCCACACCTTTCTGATAATAAACAATAAAATGTTCAGTTTCACACTTATATGCTAATGCAAAAACTCCTGTAGCATAAATAAACAAAAACAAAGTTAATATAAGAAAATTTACAACTATCTTTTTCATAAAATTTATGTCTTAAAATAATCCAGAGAGTCTTCGACATCTTTAATATCTTTTTTCAAAGAACTCCTTTTCTCATCGCCTATATCCAAACTATTAACAGTATTTTCTAAATTTCTGATATTACTTTTCGTTTTACTTAAAACATCCTTTAGCTTTTTTTCCGCTCTATTTAAAATATCCGCTAACTCCTTAAACTGGTCATTTTTCCTTATATTAAACCCTGAAACTAAATCACCTGCTTCTATTTTTTCAAATTCTTTCCTGAATCTATAAAGAGGCCCGGATATTTTATGAGACATCAACAAAGTAATAATTATCGTAGCAATACCGACTAATACTGTTACAATTATCACGGTCTGTAATAAAACGGGAAAAATAAAATCAGCTGTAGATTTAACAACTGCCCTGGCGTCCTCGAAACTCACCGTAGTAGTCTGCAAAGCAAAAAAATACAATAAAGAAACAGTAACAATCGAACTCAAAATCACAAGCAAACAAAACTTTACAATAAACTTTGTTTGAAATTCTTTATCTATAAGATGAATCCTTCTTTTATTCTTTCCCTTCATATCCATATCATCCCCTCCTTTAATGTTC
>JAGYNU010000071.1 GCA_018399975.1 Candidatus Omnitrophota bacterium | reverse complement strand
TTTTCGTCATTCGTCATTCGGATTTCGTCATTTGTTTTTCTGTTTTCTGTCTTCTGTCTTCTGTTTTCTGTTTGCAGCTTGTTATTTGTTATTTCCTAAATCTCTTATAATAATATCAACTTTATCCACTATTAATCCTGACATTTGTTCTACTTCAATTTTAATCTTACTTTGCAATTCGCCAGCTATAGTTTGAATAGGTTGTCTATAATTAACTATTGCATTTATATATATTTTAACACGATTATTTTTTATTTCAACCTTTATCCCTTTATGAAAATGTTTACGCGAAAAAACTTTTTTCAATTCATCTTTTATTCCGTCACTACCAACTCGAATATATTCAATTTCCTTTATACAATTGGAAACAATAGCACTAATTACTTCCTTTTTTATTCTAATTTTACCTATATCCTTTTTTTTATCTTTTTTATCCATAATTTTTTATTTTTTGTTATCCAAAAAATCTTCTAAAAACCCAGTAGAATAATTGCCATTAATAAAATCTTTCTGAGATAAAATATCCGAATGCAAGCCAGCTGTTGTTTTTAAAGGTTCAATTACAAATTCTCCTAATGCTCCTTTCATAATTTCAATGGCTTGTTTTCTATTACTTCCATAAGAAATAAATTTAGCTATCAAAGAATCATAAAAAGTAGGCACTGTATAACCCTGATATATAAAAGTATCGACACGTATTCCAGGCCCTCCTGGGAAATTTAATTTTTCAATTAACCCAGGCGATGGGCTAAAGTTATTATCAGGGTCTTCGGCATTTATACGACATTCAATAGCAAACCCATCTAATTTGATTTCGTTTTGTTTTAATTTCAGTTTTTCTCCCGAAGCTATAGCTAATTGATGTTTAATTAAATCTACTCCCGTTATCATTTCTGTAACCGTATGTTCAACCTGTATACGAGTATTCATTTCCATAAAATAAAAATTACCATTAGAATCTAATAAAAATTCCATTGTCCCAGCACTTTTATAACCTACGCTTTTAGCCCCTTTAATTGCATATTCACCTATTTTTGAGCGAAGCTTCTTTTTAAGAACTGGACAAGGTGATTCTTCTATAAGTTTTTGGTATTTACGTTGTATTGTGCAATCTCTTTCTCCTAAATGAACAACATTTCCATATTCATCAGCTAAAATCTGAATTTCTATATGTCGAGGCTTCTTTATAAACTTTTCTATATAAACATCTGAATTACCAAAAGCTGCCTCAGCTTCTGCTTGAGCAGTAACAAAAGCACTAGCCAATCTTACATCATTATGACAAATCCTCATTCCTTTGCCACCACCACCTGATGCAGCTTTAATTATGACTGGATATCCTATCTTTTTAGCATATTTTAATGCTTTGTCTGTATCCTCTATGACTTCATTCCCCCCTGGAATAACTGGGACCCCAGCTTTTTTCATACTCTGCTTAGCTTTTACCTTATCTCCCATAAGTCGCATATTTTCAGGAGATGGACCAATAAAGTTAATATTACAAGATTCGCATATTTCAGCAAAATGTGCGCTTTCAGCTAAAAAACCATAACCCGGATGAATTGCTTCTACATCCATTATATCTGCAGCACTTATTATAGACGGAATATTCAAATAACTCTCACTTGCTGGAGCATCCCCTATACATACAGATTCATCAGCCATGCTAACATGTAGTGAATTTTTATCACATGTAGAATAAACCGCTACAGTTTTAATACCAAGTTCCCGACATGCTCTTATAATCCTTACAGCAATTTCACCTCTATTAGCTATTAAAATTTTAGAAAACATTATAAAAACGCTCCTATTGTTCAATTAAAAATAGCGGTTGGTTATATTCTACAGGAGTAGCATTATCAACTAACACTTTAACAAGTTTTCCTGTAATTTCAGATTTTATCTCATTCATAACCTTCATAGCTTCGATAATACACAAAATCTGACCTTCTTCTACTTCATCACCCTCTTCAATAAAAGGCTCAGCATCCGGAGCTGGAGTCCTATAAAAAACACCCACCATAGGAGAAACAACTTCCGCTGTTTTTTCTTTAGCTGCTACAAGTTCTTCATCATTATTCGATTGTTCTTTTCCTTCTAATTTAGTCACTGCTTTTTCTATGCCTTCGGATTTAGAAACTTGAATCTTTTCTTCAGAGATATTCTTTTTAAGCCTTATCTTACCATTTTCCTTTTCTATCTCTATTTCCGCTAATTCATTTTCATTCATTAAATCAATTAACTCTTTTATCTCTTTTAAATTCATAATACCATCCCCTTAATGAGGACACAACTTATGGAATTTATGACATAAGTTGTAAGTCCGAATTTTTGTCCGCCAACGATTTGTGGCGGGAATGCCCGAGATACTCAGGGGAAATATCGAAGAGATTTACCCTGAATGTTGTATCCGGGCTGTATTTAATAATGAGGACACAACTTATGGAATTTATGACATAAGTTGTATGTCCTCATTTCACTTGCTTTTTTATGAGCTATTTTTACATTCTTTCTACATACTCAAATGTACGAGTGTCTATTTTAACAATGTCACCTCTACTAATAAAAAGAGGAACTTGAACTTCTATCCCTGTTTCTAACATTGCAGGTTTATTCCCACTTTGCACTGTATTACCTCTAACAGCAGGCTGAGTTTTTATAACTTTCAATTCTACAAAAATAGGCAATTCAAAATCAACTATTTTATCTTGATAAAAATAAACAGTTAATTCTATACTACTTTTTAAAAATCCTTTGATATTTCTTACTTTCTCCTCGTTTACGGGCTTTTGTTCGTAAGTATCTAAATGCATAAAATAATAGATATCTGATTTATGGTATAAATACTGCATTTTCTTTTTCTCGATAAAAGCTATTTCAATTTTCTCCTGAGCTCTTAATGTTTTATTTATAATAGTGCCATCAGACAATTTTTTCACTTTTGTGCTAACAAAAGCACCACCTTTCCCTGGTTTAACATGCTGTTTTTCTACAACACTATACAGCTCACCATCTAATACTATTGTCGAACCTTTTTTTAATTGATTAGCGTTTACCATGAAAAATTTAAATCTTAATTTAGCGTTTAGTATTCAATCTTAGGAATTTTACTTGTCAATACTTCATTTCCTGATTCTGTAACCAAAACCATATCTTCTATTCTCATACCCCATTTGCCTGGAAAATACAAACCAGGTTCTACTGTAAATACCATACCAGGTTCTGCAACTTCTATTTCATTACAGTTTGCTGAAATAAAAGGACGTTCATGAATATCTATCCCAACACCATGTCCTATACTATGCTTTATATTATTTGAATAACCTAAGTGAGATAGCTTATCTCTTGAAATTTCATCCAGTTGTGATAATTTAATACCCGGTTTAATAGTTTTTAATAATTCTATTTGATGTTTTAATAACAATTTATAAATATTTTCTTGTTCAAAAGTCATTTTATTTAAAACATATATTCTTGTCAAGTCAGAACAATAACCTTTAAATTTTACGCCTATATCAACCAAAACATATTCAAACCCAAAAATTCTACGTTTACTAACTTTTGCATGAGGTAAAGAAGAATTATCTCCGCAAGCTAATATAGGGGGAAAAGCAAAACACGATTCAAAATCTTTTTTCAAAATATAATCAAGTTCATTAGCTAAATTCCATTCAGTCATATTTTTATCTTTAACTAACCGACCTATAATATCATATATCTCTGATAATATATATATAGATTTTTTAATATCTTTTATTTCTTTCTCTGATTTTATGATTCTTAAATTAGATACCAGGTCTTTATCAACAATCAAGTTAACTGAGTTCAAATTTTTAAACAAATAATTAAATTTATCTATTGTTAAATCGTTAGATTCAACAACTAAATTTTTAATTCCAATACCTTTACATATTTCTACTACTGACTTTAAAATTGAATTACTAACTATTACTTTATCAAAAAAATAATCTACAGAAGAAATTTCTTGTTTAAAACGCGAATCTGTAAAAATATATTGTTTTTGGGGAGTTATTAAAACAAAACAATTATCTATATCTAAACCCGATAAATAAAAAATATTTGATAAATTAGATATAAACAGGCCATCAAAATTATTTTCAACTAATTTATCTGATAACTTTTTAATTCTTAATTTGTATAAGTTATTATCTAAACGCATCATTATCCTACGACCTTTATAGCTGCTAACAAAGCCAAATAATAACTGTAACTTCCAAAACCACTAATTTGTCCTTTTGAAACAGGTGCTATTACAGAAGTATGCCTGAATTCCTCCCTGCTATAAATATTGGACAAATGAACTTCTATAACAGGAACACTGCTCGCTTCTATAGCATCTCTTATTGCTATACTAGTATGAGTATAAGCTGCTGGATTAATAATAATAGCTGAAACTTTTTTTGAAGATTTACCTATTTGAGTTACTATCTCGCCCTCATGGTCTGTCTGAACAATATCTAATTCAACATTCCTTTTATATGCTTCTTCCTTTAACATATTATTAATATCATCTAAAGTATCTTTTCCATATATCTCGGGTTCTCTTTTGCCCAACAAATCTAAATTAGGCCCATGTATAACTAATATTCTCATAACTCCCCTCCTTTAATGAGACCATGATTTACACGACTCCTTCGACTAAGCTCAGGATAAATTCCAGGAGTGTAAATCATATGCTCATTTACCTATAGCTTGTAGCCTGTAGCTTGTAGCCTGTTTCTCGACACAGGACTTAGGACGTAAAGCCTAAGACATTTTCTAATCTCTCCCTGCTTCCTCAACCAACATTATCGGTATACCATCTTTAATAGGATATTTTAAGCCACATTTTTTACAAACAATCTTATCTTTTTCCAAAAACACATCCCCTTTACAAGATGGGCAGGCTAAAATATCCAGCAATTCTTTATCAACCATTAACTTCTCCTTTAATAAACGCATAATTTATGGAATCTTTCGAGACTAATTACTTTTTAGAGCAATTAGGTCAATTAGATTTTAGACATCAGACT
>JAGYNU010000070.1 GCA_018399975.1 Candidatus Omnitrophota bacterium | reverse complement strand
CCACTATAACCTAAAACTAACATAAGTACTACTGCATAGAGTAAGAAAGACTACTTTTTAGAGGATGAAAAATTGACTTTTTATAAAATTCTATATAAAATGATATCTTTTTAGTGTCATTTATTATAATACGTAATTATACAAACATTAACATCTTGATATACCAACGACTTGCATATATACACCCGCTAGGGTACTTTTTAGCAACTTTTATAAAGTCTTTAAAAAGTAACCCCATAGTACCTTCATTATGCGCATAAACTTTCTTTAAGTATCCTTTATTCTTCTTTAATTTTCTTTTTTCTTAATAAATGACTATTTTTTCTTAAAAAAACAGCTTTACCCCCTTGACAAGAAAGAGGTATATGTGGTATACTTATAATAGAATTGGAAGAATAGTATAAAACTAAATAGAGGAGGTAATATTATGCCTTTAGGGATATGGGTAGGATTATTAATAGTAGGTTTTGTTAGTTTAGTAATATATGCTTATAATAGGAGGTAATAATGTTAGAAGAGCTTTTAGTAAAAGTAGTATTATTAGTATTAAGTGTAGGGTTACCTTATTTATTTAGTAAAGTGGGTAAATATATAGGAAGCAATACTAAAAACATAGAGAACGGTATTTTACGTTCTTTAGCATATACTGCAGTACAATTTGTTAGACAAAGATTAGATGGTTATTCTGATAATGCTAAGTTAGACGAGGCAATTAATTTTGTTATGAAAGAAGCAAATAAGAAAGGTTTAAAAGTAGATAGAGATGAAATAGAGAAGATAATAGAAGCTTCTTTAAGGGATTTTAAAGATGCGTTGGGAAAGTTCCCAAAGGAATCCAAGTAAGCACTTGGGTTCTTAGTAACTCTGTATTATTATATAAGATTTTTAAGAAAAGAGAATTTAGCTGGGATACCGATGGTTCTGAGGGTATTATTAAGTTAGGATTAAGAGATACTGCTTTATTAGAAGGTAGGCAGGATATTTTTATTACTGGTAACATAAAATTTCATGATTTCATAGATTTATTACCTTGGATTAAACGAGAAAAAAGAGAGATTAACATTAAAACTAAACCCAAAACTGATTTTCAAAAGTATATAAATGGATGTTAAAAAATATATAGATGAAGAAGTTAAGTTTGATAATTTAAGTAGAAAAGAAACTTATTGGGCTAAGAAAAGGTTTAAAGATTATATTAGTCAGTATTCTATAGAGAAGCTAGGCGAACTACAACTCTTAGAAGAATTATGTTATAGAAAAGCTTTACAGACGAGAGACAAACAACGATTAGCACAAATAGAGAAAACAGGCGAGACTAAAAAAGGGTTTATTCCAGATAAGATACTCAAACGCATGGAAGATAACGATAAGATGATTATCGACATCATGGATAAGCTAGGTTTTTTTGAGAAAGACGAAAAGAAAAGCGTTTGGGAACGGATACTTATTTTAGGTGAAAAGTTCAAGATTTGGAGAAATGAGAACCAAGCCAGTAGGGAGTTGGTCTGTGTAGCTAAAGATACAGAAGTATTGTATTCTGATTTTACTTCTAAACCTATTCAAGAAGTAAAGGCAGGAGATGAAATTTTAGGAATACAAAAAACTAAAAATTCTGGTTTATTAGTTAAAAAACAAAAAGTTTTGAAAACTTTTGATAATGGAAAGAAAGAAGTTTTAAGATTAAGAACAGATAGAAATAGGGAATTAATATGTACCCCCGACCATAGAATTTTTGCTCATTATAAAGCTAAGAACAGTATATCAACTACACAAGCATTTACTAAAGCAGAAGATTCTATACTTAGATATTTAAAAGGTTTTAATTATATTAGAAATTTGCATAAATATTACGAGGGGGTTTTATTAGGTTTTATAGAATCAGATGGGTGGAAAATTAAACCAAAAAACAAAAATAATCCATCTTGGAATTTTACTGTTAGATATAGTATAAGTCAAAGCAAACAAGGGGAATCTAAGGCATTAGATTGGATATTGAAATATTTGAGAATAAAACATTATAAAAAATTTAGAAAAAGAGGATGGGGTAATGGGGCTTATAGATATGATATATCAACAGAACATTCGGATTATATAACACAGATAAAAGAGAAACTTTTTAAAGACGATGATATTGCATTGGGTTTTTTGGCTGGTTTTATCTTAGGAGATGGGTATTTAGACAAGAATGGTAATTGTCATATATCTCAAAAAAATAAGATAGATTTGCTTTTAGAAGTTTTTAATTATTTACATCTTTGGTATAGTGTAAGTAAAAATGTAAGTGGTAGCAAATGTCATATGTATTGTTTGAAGAGACAAATTCCATTATTGATACCTGATTCGAGAAAATCGAAAACGTTTTTAAATAAAATTTTTTCTAATGGTTCCCATAAAGTTAAAGAAAGGGTAGTATCAATAGAGTTATTAAAAGAATCACATCGAGTATATGATTTACAGACCGAATTAAAAAATTATATAGCTAATGGTATAATAGTGCATAATTGTCCATTCTGTTCTAAAACGATACTACTTAACATAAGAGCAGATAAATATGATGCACACAAACATCCTTTTTTTCAAGATAAATATTTAGGTAATAAACATTTATGGGAATGTTACAAAGCTGGAAAGTTAGAAAAAATGGATGTAGCTAAGATTTTGCATGGTTGGGATAGTGATACTGTAAAATCGGGAGATTATGTAGATTGGTTAGAGAAAAAAATATTTAAAGACAATGAACAAAGAAAAGAGAGTTAAATGTTTTAAAGGTAAATGAGATGTGAGTAAAAAGAAATTAATTAAAACAATAATTGAATGAAGTTTGTTTAAGAAGGTTTTTAGAAGATGAAGGAGTATAAATCCAGGTGCAACAATTGGACTCATAAGAATATTAATAAAGTTCACAGAGATGAATCTAAGTATTATAGGTCATCCAATAAGTTAAATTTAGATAGATTAATAATGGAAGCTTTAGAAGAAATAGAAAGAGGATAATATAATTAGAGTAAGATGACAGCGTAGCTATCTTTTTTTTAATTAGTTAATAAAAACTTTTATAAAGAGCCAACAATGTTAGATAGGATTACAGAAGAAGAACTTAGCTTCATGGAGTGCTTACATACTCCTCGATGTTTAATAGAAAGTTTATTTCATAATTTTGATAATTTATCTTTATTTAGTGAAGAGAAATTAGGTAGTGTTAGAATAGGGCAGTTACCTTTTTTTTCACATGAACCCATTATAGATTTTGAAGGTACAGCTAAATATCATAGTTTAGATAAGAAAGGAGAAAGAAAGTTACGTAAGAACGTAGCTGACATTTATCATCTTTCGGCAAGGAATCTTGGAAAAACTTTAGTAGTAGAGAAATTAGATATTCCTGTTTCTATGATACACGACAATGGAATACCCGTAGGGTTAGCTTCAGCAGACGGCAATCATTTAAGAGAAGTAATGAATCCTATTAAATCGGCTATAGATACTCATTCTATTTTAAAGATTTGGCGAAGAAACACTAGAAGTCAACCAGAATATTTTTTTGAAGGTAGAAATGGTTGGAACTTGACTGGTGTTAATATGAAAGTTAATTCTTCTAAGAATCCAGGTGAAAACTTTTTCGGTAAGCATTTTAAGAAATTATGGATAGAAGAATTTTCTTTAGAAAGTAATGAAGTTTATGAGAAAAGAAAAGATGCAATATCTGATTTAGGGTGTGTTTATCGTGCTAGTGGGATGTTAAATTTCACTAAACATTCTCCTGCAGGTCAAATTTATTATGATAGAGAGTTAAAAGACAAAATATTAAGTTTACCTTTATTTGTTAATCCTAATTGGGATGATGCAATGAGGGAAGATAGGAAAAAAAAGTACGGTGGTTTTGGTACTATTGGTTGGAAGATTTTCGTAGAAGCAGAAGTAGTAGAAACAGGTAAATCGGAATTTGATATAGAAAGAATACGTGATTGTTATTTACAAAGAAGAGAAATTACTAGGTTCGAAGTTACAAAAGAACATTATAAGACACAAAAAGACAATTTAGTATTAGAAAGACCTAAAAATGCCCAACGTATTTTTATTGCCGGTGACGTAGGAGACCATCAATCAGAAATAGAAGTATGGTCGGAACTACATGATGATAGGTATAAATATTTATATAACATTACTTTATACGATTTAATACAAAAACAACAACTTAAAGTTTTTATAGATATAATAGAGAAATTAAATGCCAATATTATAGCAATAGATTGCGGAGATGCTTTAGGTAGAGGTTTATGCGATGATTTAGAAGAGAGATATGATGTAAGCAATGTAGTTCGCTATCAAGGAGCGTCTAAGATAAATGTAGGATTACTTAAAGATGAGAATGGCAAAACTATTATAAAAAAAGGTAAACTACAGTTTAGACAAGAGAAAATGTCTATTTGGTCAGTAAAACAAATTAAAACTTTATTTTATAATAAACGAATAACAATGCCAGAAGATTATAGATTAGATAGACAAATAAACCAGGTAATAAGAATTCCATCGGGTAATAGTTTTAGGTTTGAATGTATAGCAGAAGACGACCATTTATGGGACGCTACTAGGGTATTTGCTATCTCGGTTTTTTTAAAAGCAGATTTTAATGCTACACCTAAAATGAAAAGAGATTTTAAAGCTTCAGCCAATAGCTGGACATAAAAGGAGAGTTAAAAAATAATGGGAACAGATGTAAGTTCACTTCTGTTAAACAATTTGTTAGGGTTGTTGTCAAACCAAATAATAGTACCGGGAGATTATCATAGTAGAGTACAAGCAGTTAAATCTATTTATGAAGACGACGCTACTGGTTTAATAGATACTCTTACTGATTTTCAGGTTAATACTTTTGCTGTAGATTTAGAAGTTTATACTGATAGCGATGAGTTAACTCGTATTTTACGTAAATGGTTAGATAGGATAAATTTGCCCTATGAAGGCAAAATACCTCCTGGGTTGAAACCTTTACAAAAAGAGTATGGTAAAGAAAGATGGAAATATTCTTCTTTTCCTGTTTTAAAAATTAATGGTTGGGAAGAAATAGACGGAATAGAGTTACCTACTAAAATGTTTTTCTTAGATGGTGG
>JAGYNU010000007.1 GCA_018399975.1 Candidatus Omnitrophota bacterium | reverse complement strand
CGCTGATGGAAAGTATGGTTTAAATTAAAAAGTTTGACAGGGAATAAAATAATTTTTAATAATTAAAGGGGGCATAAAATGTTAAAAGTTAAATTATTAAATGCATTTTTAGGGATTGTTTTTTTAAGTATTTTTTGTTTTACAACAGATTTAAATGCAGATTTAGCAGGTGGTTTTATTGGAGATTTTAAGTCTAATGTATCTTTGTCTGTTATGTCTGAAGGTTTAAATCAGGTAATAGAAGAAAATAATAATATTGAATCAAACAGTAATATTTTTACTATCGAAGATAGAATAGTTACAGATTTTAGAGAATTGGAATCTATTGCCGGTTTTATTACGGGGCAGTTGTTTAGAAACCATGAACTCGATCCTGAAATTAACACAGATGATTTGGGAACTTTGGGAGAAGAGATTATAAATCCTATTAGAAATTTGTTTTCTGACACAGTATATCTTAAAGAATTAATACAGGCAGGTGACGTTAGGATAACAAGAAAAGTCGAAAATATTAATAACGAAGAAGGCAAGGCTGTTCTTATAACTAATGTTTTAAAGTTAAAAGACGATAGTGTTACTCTTACATTTATGCCTGTATGGCAGAAGGATAAAGTTTTTGATTATTCGCAACATTTATTTTCTATGGAGATTACGGATTCCTCTTCAGAAACATCACCTATTACTAAGGGGATAGTTTTTAATAGAGATTTAAGAAGTTGGGAAGATGCTAGCGTAAAGACAGCTTCTATAACTTATTCTTATACTTCTCCCGGCGAAGAGAAAGTACTGAGTGCTTATGCCCGGGGGTCTGTACAGCCGCTTTCCTGGGATTTGTGGTATGAAGCCAGTGGTTTTTTGTTTATAAGAGACCCACGTAATCTTTTTGGCATATGGGGAGAATAGATTAGTTGGTGTTTTTGCTTGACAATTTTAAAATGCTTTGCTATCCTAAACATAGATAAAAGAATATTAACCTTTTAAACCGGTCCTGTGAGGCTGGAAAAGGAGAATTTGTGGATTTCTTATTGATAAATAAAGTAAACTCAGAGCCTACCTTTAATTTTAAAGGGTAGGTTTTTTTTATATCCAAATAAAAACAAAATAACATGGAAAAGAAAGCAAAGATTATATTGGATAAAGAAGAAATAGATAAATTTATTAAAAGAATTGCTCATCAAATAATTGAGAAAAACAGTAATGTTGAAACGTTAGCCATAGTTGGAATACGTTTACGGGGGGCTCCTTTGGCAGAACGTATTGTTGGATACATAAAGGAATTTACTGGGAAAGAAATATTGTTGGGGAATTTAGATATTACTTTATACAGAGATGATTTGACTACAATTGTCGAACAGCCAATTATTCATAAGACAGAGATAGATTTTGATATAAGTAGAAAAAACATAGTTTTAGTTGATGATGTTCTTTATACCGGCAGAACTATAAGGTGTGCTATGGATGCCTTGATAGATTTTGGGAGGCCCCAAAAAATACAGTTAGCTGTATTAGTAGATAGAGGACATAGAGAATTCCCTATACGCCCGGATTATGTGGGCAAAAATTTGCCTACTTCTTGTCAAGAGGTAGTTCAAGTCAGGCTAAAAGAAACAGATGGTAAAGATGAGGTAGTCTTAAAGGAAATGAAAGTCGAATGATAAAATTCACGCATACCATTTAGCTTCACTGAAGTTCCTTGCCTGCCGGCAGGCAAAACTAAATGGTGAGTTCAGTAAAAATGGATGAGACAAAATTAGTAAAAAGCTGGGATAAAAAGCATTTGTTAGGGATTAGAGAATTATCTAAAGATGAAATAGATATTATTTTAGATCAAGCTCGAGCTTTTAAAGAGGTTTTAACTCGTCCCGTACCTAAAGTTCCTACATTGAGAGGTAAAACTATTGCTAGCCTTTTTTTTGAATCTTCTACACGTACTAAACTTTCTTTTTCTTTAGCTGCTAAGAGATTAAGTGCGGATAGTATAAGTTTATCATCATCGAGCAGTAGTATTTTAAAAGGGGAAAGCTTAATAGATACTGCCAGAAATATTCGGGCGATGAACGTGGATATTATAATTATACGCCATTCCTCGTCAGGGGTTCCTTATATTTTATCAAAAGTTGTAGATTGCTCAATTGTCAATGCTGGGGATGGGACTCATGAGCATCCAACTCAGGCTTTGCTGGATATTTTTACTATAAAGGAACATAAAGATAATATAGAAAATTTAAAAGTTTCTATTATAGGGGATATTGCACATTCAAGAGTAGCTCGTTCTAATATATGGGGCCTTACAAAATTAGGGGCTAAAGTTACAGTATGTGGCCCAGCAACATTAATTCCACCGAAGATTGAACAGATGGGTGTTAAAGTTGTTTATGATATAGATGAAGCTTTAGAAGAGGCAGATGTCGTGAATGTATTACGTATTCAATTAGAAAGACAGCAAGAAGGTTTATTCCCATCTTTAAGAGAATATACTAGGTTTTTCGGCATAAATAAAGAAAGGTTGAGAAAGGCAAAACCAGGACTATTGATTATGCATCCTGGCCCAGTAAACAGAGGCGTAGAATTATCTCAAGAAGTTGCAGATATGAAAAAAAGTAATAACATGCCTTATTCTGTTATACTTGACCAGGTTACTAATGGCATAGCGGTTAGAATGTCTGTATTATATTTAGTGTCAATATGTAAATCTGAAAATGGAAGATAAATGAAAGATAGAAAAATTTTACTTAAAAAAGGGCATGTCGTAAGTTTTTTATCAAAAATAGATAAAAAGAGAGATATTTTAATTTCTAATGGAGAAATAACAGATATTAGCGAGAATATGAAAATAAAGGAAGATTATGAAGTTATAGATGTATCTGGTAAATTTGTAATACCTGCTTTATTTGATATTCATACTCATTTAAGGACTCCTGGCAGAGAGGATAAAGAAACGTTTTTATCTGGAGCGAAAGCAGCTTTAAAAGGTGGTTTTACTCGGATATGCTGTATGCCTAACACAGATCCTCCTATTGATAATGCTGGTTTGATTAGATTTATTATAGAGCAGAGTAAAAAAGATGATATTGTTGATATTTTACCAATAGGAGCTATTACAAAAAAAAGAGAAGGTAAGGAACTTGCAGAGATGTATGATATGAAACTTTCGGGAGCAGTTGGGTTTTCAGATGATGGATTTCCTGTTATGAACTCAGGAGTTATGAGGAGAGCATTGGAATATGCTGGTATGCTGGGTTTACCAATTATTACTCATAGCGAGGATATGGGTTTATCTAAAGGTGGGCATATGAATGAAGGATATATATCAACTATTTTAGGAATTAAAGGTATTCCTAAAGAAGCGGAAGCCTCTATGATATCAAGAGATATAGAATTAAGTAAAATGACAGGGGGGCATTTGCATATTGCTCATGTGAGTTGTAAAGAATCTGTAGATTTAGTTAGAGAAGCCAAAAAAGAAGGTGTAAATGTTACTTGTGAAACTTGTCCACATTATTTTTCGCTTACAGATGAAGCAGTTTTAGGTTTTAATACAAATGCAAAAGTTAATCCACCCTTACGTAATAAAGAAGATGTTGAAGCTATAATAGAAGGCCTATGTGATGGGACTATTGATGTCATTGCATCAGACCATGCTCCTCATGCTATTCAAGAAAAGGAAATGGAATTTGATAAGGCACCTTTTGGAATGATAGGGTTGGAACTTAGTCTTTCTTTAACTATTACCAAATTAGTAAAGCCGGGTATTTTAAACTGGGGGAAATTAATACAACTCATGTCAGTAAATCCTGCCAAAGTGGTTAATCAGCCTGTATATGATATTAGCAAAGGTTCACAAGCTAATTTAGTTGTAGTTGATATAAAGGAATGGATTTCTAATAAGGAAAGTTTTTATTCTTTGAGTTATAATACACCTTTTTTAAATAAGTCTTTGTTAGGTGTTGTTGATTATGTTTTTAGTAAAGGCAGATTGTTGCTGAATAATGGTGAAATAACTGCAGAATAACAATTATGGGAGGTGGATATGAAAGGTAGATTTGTAAAAGTATTTATTGTTTTAATAGTAACAATTTTTTGTTTTTTTAATATTGCTATTTCTCAACCTACTATTGATGAGGTTTTAAAAGACATAAAAAAGAAAGCTAAATTAATAAATAATTATAAAGTGGATTATATCCTCGGTATTACTAAAGATAATAAGCTTGTAAAATCGAGAGGGCATATAGAATTTTTGAATCCAGACAATTTTTATATGGAAGTTCAGATTGCAGATTTAGATAATGCCAAGCAAATATTTATATCTGATGGAAATGTTTTATGGCAGTATATGCCCGACATGAAAATTGCCACAAAGTTGAGATTAACTAATATAAACGAAGAAATGCAGGAGAATTTTGAGAAAAAGGGAGATATTAGAAATCCTTTTGCTAACATGAAAAGCGAAACTATTAAGCTTGTTAAAGAAGTAGTTAAAGATGATAGTAAGATATATATAATCGAAGCAGAACCAAAAAATGAAGTCAGAGATGAATCTGTAGTAAAAATATCAAAAGCTAAAATCTGGATTAATTCAGAGAATGGAATACCAGAAAAAGTTGAATGGCGTAATGAAATAGATGAAACTGTTATAGAACAAGAGTTTAAAAATATTAAGGTTAATGGAACTGTAGATAAAGATAAATTTACTTTTATACCCCCAGCTGACGTTAAGGTTATGGATTTAAATAAGCAAGAAATAGATTAAAGATTTAAAATGAAATTTATTGCAGATTTTCATATACATTCTAAATATTCTAGGGCTACTAGTAAAGATATGGATTTAGATCATATTTCGGAAAATGCAAAGTTAAAAGGGATTGATTTATTAGGTACAGGCGATTTTACTCATCATTTATGGCTTGCAGAATTAGAGGGTAAATTGCAACCAAAAAGTTATGGAATCTATACTTATAATAACGCTAATTTCATTCTGACTTCTGAAGTTAGTAATATATATGATAAAGCGGGTAAAAATAGAAGAATTCATATTGTTTTAATAGCGCCTAGTTTTAAATTGGTAAAGGAGATAAATAAAGCTTTAGAAGAATATGGAGATTTGTTTTCTGATGGCCGACCTATATTAAAATTGGATATTAAAAGAATGGCCAAGATAATAAGAACTATATGCAAGGACTGTTTTATCATACCTGCTCATATTTGGACGCCGTGGTTTGGCATACTTGGTTCTAAAACAGGATTTGATTCTATAGAAGAATGTTTTGAAGAGGAAACTGATAATATTTATGCCCTGGAGACAGGTCTTTCTTGTTATGATGAAAAAACCGAGGTTTTGACTGAAGATGGTTGGAAAAAATTTCCTGATGTTAAATATGCCGATAAAATATGCACTTTAAATATTAAAACTAACGAAATTGAGTTTCAAGCTCCCACAAAAATATATACTTATGAACATAAGGGAAAGATGTATAGATTGAAGACAAAAAGGGTTGATTTATTAGTTACGCCAAACCATAAACTATTATACAGCCATTGTGATTTTCGCAAATCTCCTCAATTTTCCCTGAAAGAAGCTCAACTTCTTTTTAATAAATCGAAAAGATTCAAGAAAGATGGCACATGGGCTGGGAAGAGTCCAGATAAGTTTATATTACCAGCAGTTAAGATGAAACATGGAAGCAGGCATTATTCAGGTTTTCGTAATAAAAAAGAGAAAAAAGTTCCTATAAAATCTTGGTTGAAATTCTTTGGATTCTGGATAGCCGAAGGTTGGACAAATAAAGACAAAAATGGGGATTATAATGTTTGTATATGTAATAATGATAAAGTGTTACTTTCTGAAATAAGACAGATTCTTGAAAACTTTGGCTATCAAGTATATCAGAGAGATAATGTTATAAGAGTTAGGGATTATCAATTATTTCATTATTTAAAACAGTTTGGGAAATGTTCAGATAAGTTTGTCCCTTTAAAGATAAAATCTTTATCAAAAGAGTTTTTAGAGATATTTCTTAAATATTATATTAAAGGGGATAGCCATATTTACAAACGAAGTGGAAAAGGTTTATCTGCTACTACTTCCTCAATTCGTCTTCGGGATGACTTGCAAGAAATCGCTTTAAAAGTAGGAATGTCAGCTTATTACAAACTTCACAATAAAAAAGGAACTCCTTTCCAAAGTCCAGGTTATGAATATAAAAGGACATATGAACAGAAAAGTGATTCGTGGGTAATTTTCTTTATAAGAAAAAATATCCACACAGTTTTGCCTTCAGCAATTAAAAAATATAACTATACTGAATCCTGGATTGATTATGACGGTTCAGTTTTTTCTGTTAGTGTACCTAATCATGTGATTTATATTCGCAGGAACGGAGTTCCAGTTTGGTGCGGGAATTCTGATCCTCCCATGAACTGGCATCTGAGTAATCTGGATAAGTTTACTTTGGTTTCCAATTCTGATGCTCATTCTCCTTCTAAACTTGGCAGAGAAGCTAATGTTTTTGAAGGGAAGATGGATTATTTTTGGATTCAGGATGTTTTAAAAGAGAAAAATAAAGAAAAGTTTTTATATACTATAGAGTTTTTCCCACAAGAGGGGAAATATCATTATGATGGACATAGAAATTGCGGTATTTGCTTGTCTCCTGAAAAAACCCAGGAGAATAAAGGAAAATGTCCTAAATGTGGTAAGCCATTAACAATAGGTGTAATGAATAGAGTAAAACAATTAGGAGATAGGCCTAAAGATGTTATTCCTGAAGATTCTATTCCATTTAAACATTTAATTCCGTTAAATGAAATAATTGCTGAAGTAAAACAGATGGGATTAAATACGTTAACAGTTAAAAGAGAATATAAAAGGATAATACAGAAAGGTAGGAATGAATTTGATATTCTTATTAATCTTCCTTTCGAAGAATTGGTTGAAATAACAGGTGAAAGAATTGCTAAATCGATAATAGAAATTAGAAAAGAGAATGTAGAGATTATGCCAGGGTATGATGGAAAATATGGAGAAATTAAGTTTGCTTCAACAGGAAAAGAAGATAAACAGATGACTCTATTTTAATCTTATTGGCCTATTACTCTAAAATTTCTAAAATAATATATAAAAATATTAGTTTTAATCAAAAAATATATGGGTTATTGTATATAAAAATTTTAAGGAAATATTATTATGATAGTGCAAAAACAGTTTAAAATATTAGATAATAAAAAGGTTGCAGATAATATTTACAAAATGGTTTTAGATTCTTCATCAGTTTATAACAAAGCTTTACCGGGTCAGTTTGTACATGTAAGGGGTAATAACTCTTATAAACCTCTTTTAAGAAGGCCATTTAGTATATATAAAATAGATTCCGGTAATATGAGTATTCTATATAAAGTTGTTGGAGAAGGCACGTTTTGCTTGAGCCAGCATAAAAATAATGAAAAAATAGATGTATTAGGGCCTTTGGGAAATCATTTTGTAATGCCAGAAGGAAAAAAGAAAATATTTTTTATAGCAGGAGGCATGGGGATTGCTCCCATATCTTTTTTAATAGATTTTTTTGTTGAAAAAAAAGTAGGAATGATGGATAATATTAAGGTTATATTCGGAGTTAGAAAATCTGAGGAGTTAATATTAAAAGACGATTTAAAAAAGAACAAATATTTAGATTTACATTTACTTACAGAGGATGGAAAAGAAGGTAAAAAAGGTACAACAATTGAATGTTTTGAAAATTTAATTAAAAAAGAAGACAATAGTAATTGTTTAGTTTATGCTGCTGGACCTATAGCTATGTTTAGAGCATTAAAAAAGATATGTGATTTTTATGGAATTCCTGCCCAGGTAACATATGAAAATTTTATGGGATGTGGTATAGGTGCCTGTTTAGGTTGTGTTATTAATACGAAAAATGGACAAAAAAGGGTATGTAAAGATGGGCCAGTTTTTCATATAGATGAATTGATATGGGAATGATGAATAATGATATTTTAAAAACCAATATTGCTGAAATGGGTTTAAAGAATCCTGTGCTTGTTTCTTCTGGAACATTTGGATATGCTGAAGAGTATAAAGAGTTGTTTGATGTAAATAAATTAGGAGGGATAATAACAAAAACAATTACTTTAAAACCCAAAAAAGGTAATGCATCTCCTAGGATTATGGAAACACCTTGTGGAGTTATTAATTCGATAGGATTACAAAATCCAGGAGTAGATGATTTTATTAAGAATAAAATGCCTAAATTAAAAGAAATTGATACGGCAATTATAGTAAGTATTGGTGGTAGCGATACTGAAGAGTTTGAGGAAATAGTTAGGCGATTGGAGAAAGTAAGAGGGATAGATGGTTTAGAAATAAACCTTTCTTGTCCAAATATCATATCTGAACTAGTTACAGGCTTTACAGAAGAAAGCAATCTTTTAATTGCGCAAGACGCTTATTTAACTTTTGAGAAAGTAAGGGCTGTTCGAAAACTTACAAAAAGAACTATAATTCCTAAACTTTCTCCAAACGTTACTGACATGGTATCTATTGCAAGAAGTTGTTATGATGCTGGGGCAGATGCTATTTCTATAGCAAATACTTATTCAGCAATGGCTATTGATATAAAGACCAGGAAGCCTTTTTTAGGTAATATTATAGGAGGATTAAGTGGGCCAGCTATTAAACCTTTAACTTTAAAATTTGTTTGGGAAGTTTCACAAACGATAGATTTACCTATTATTGCTAGTGGTGGGATTATGAATTATAAAGATGCTCTTGAGTTTATTATTGCAGGAGCAAGAGCTGTAGCAGTAGGCACAGGTAATATTATTGATCCTAAATTATCAGTGGAAATTATAAAAGAAATAGAGAAGTATTTAAATGAGAATAATATAAGTTCAATTAAAGATTTAGAAGGAGCTATTGAGACTTGATAATATTGAGGTTAAAGTGAATACAGAGTTAATTGTGGCTTTAGATACTGAAGATATAGGTGTTGCTAAACAGAAGGTCTATGAGCTTAAAGATATTGTTTATGGCTTTAAAGTGGGGCTTCCTCTTTTTCTTTCACATGGAGTTTCTGCATTGGAGATGATTAAAAAGTCTGGAAGCAATATATTTTTAGATTTAAAATTTTTTGATATTCCCAGTATTGTTAGAAAAGCTACTGAGATAATTTTAGATTATGAAATAAATATGTTCACAATGCATATTCTTGGTGGAGAGAATATGTTAAGAGAAGTTATAGAACATGTAGTTTCTAAAAACAGTAGTGTTTTGCCTTTAGGAGTTACCATATTGACTAGTATGAATCAACAAGAATTTAATAGTGTTGGTTTTAATGGTGAGATAGAAAAGGAAATTTTAAAATTAGCTTATCTTGCTGAGAAAATAGGAATGAAAGGATTAGTGTGTTCGGCTCGAGAACTTACTATTTTAAAAAAAGAGTTTGGTGGAAAATTTAAATTTGTAACACCTGGGATAAGATTAAATAAAGGTTCGTCTGATGATCAAGAGCGAATAACTTTACCTGAAGAAGCATCGAGAAATGGAGCGGATTATATTGTTATAGGTAGGCCGATTTTGCATTCGAATAATTCTAGAAAAGTAACCGAGGAGGTGTTATCTAGATTATGAGCAAAGAGGAAATTTTTAAAATACTTAGAGAGACAGGAGCTTTACTGTCCGGGCATTTTCTTTTGTCAAGTGGGTTACATGCTGATAAATATATTCAATGCGCTCAGGTTTTTCAGTATCCGAAATATAGTATGCGTTTGGCCAGAGCTCTTTCAAATAAGTTCCGTCAAGATAGAGTATCTGTAGTTATAGGGCTTGCCTTTGGTAGTATTATTTTAGCACATGAGATAGCTAAAGCTATAGGAGCCAAAGCTATTTTTACTGAAAGAGAAAATGATAAGATGGTTTTCAGGAGAAATTTTTGTGTTCAAAGTGCTGATAGGGCCTTAATTGTTGAAGATGTTGTTACTACAGGGGAATCGCTTAAAGAAGTAATAGACCTTGTGAGAGGTAAATGTAGAATAGTTGGTACAGCATCTATAATAAATAGAGCACAGGGTTATTTAAAATTAGGCCCTAAATATCAATATTTGACAAAATTAAAAATGAATACTTATAAAGAAGACAAATGTCCTCTTTGTGAAAAGGGAGTGCCATTGGTTAAACCCGGCAGTAGAGTTGAAAAAGAAGAAACATAAAAATAATCAAGGAGGTTATTAACTATGGATATAGTATTTGCAGCAGAAACAGTTAAACAAGGAATTGAAACTGTACAAACTCTTTCTATTACAGGTGCAGATTTCATTAGGGCCGCAGCTTTATTAGGTGCAGGAATTGCTATGGGTTTTGGAGCTATTGGCCCTGGAATTGGAGAAGGATTTGTTGGAGGTAAAGCATGTGAAGGGATATCTCGTGCACCGGAAAATGCAACTCTTTTAACTAGAACAATGCTTTTAGGTCAAGCAGTTTCTGAAACAACAGGTATATATTCTCTTATAATAGCATTACTTCTTATCTTTTAAAATTAATTGGCCTTCCAATTTTTTATTATAGAGGAAAATTATGGTTGAAATAAACTTCCCAACTCTTATTTTACAATGTATTAATTTTTTGGTTTTAGTTTGGCTGTTAAAAAAGTTTTTATATAAACCAGTCTTGAATTTCTTAGATAAGAGATCAAAAGAAATA
Organism: Candidatus Omnitrophota bacterium; assembly: GCA_018399975.1. Taxonomy (GTDB): domain Bacteria; phylum Omnitrophota; class Gorgyraeia; order M55B152; family M55B152; genus M55B152. Next base: position 20,967 of record JAGYNU010000007.1, on the reverse strand, counting down.
AAAGATAAATTAGAAGAATCAGAGAAGCTAAGAGAAGAAGCTAAAAGATTAAGCGAAGTTCAACAAGAAAAGATGGTTCAGGCAAAAAAGGAAGCGCTTAATATAATTAAACGTGCTAAAAATTCAGCAAATCAGGAAAGTGATAGAATAATTTATGAAGCAAAACAGAGAGCTGAATCCGTAATAAAAAATACTAAAAAGCAAATTGAAGCCGAAGCGCAAGAACAAAAAGAACTACTTATTAAAAAGATAGGTTCTCTTTCTATAGAACTGTCAGAAAAGATTATTAGAAAAGAATTGCAATCAGAAAATATAGATTACATGACAGAAGAATTTATTAAAGATTTACAAAAAACAGAATAAAGGCAAAGTTATAATATGGAAAAGTATAATGTTGCAAGAAATTATGCAGAGTCTTTGTATTCAGTAGTAGAGGATAAAAAAACAGGCTTAATTTTTTTAAAAAAGATGGTTAATTTAGTTAATGATTTTGAAGATTTTAGATTGATGTTGCTCCACCCTCATATAAAAGAAGAAATAAAAATCGAGATGATTAAAAGAGTCTTTAAAATAGAAATAAAAAAAAGTCATGAGAATTTTTTGAAACTTATTATAAATCATCATAGGGTGGAATATATAGAAGATATTTATAATGAATTTCTTCAGATTTATAATCATTTTTTCAAAGTGCAGCCTGTTGAAATTTTCGTTGCGAGTGAAATTAAAGATAAATTATTGCAGAGTTTAAAAACAGTTTTAAGTAAGAAATTAAATAGAAAAATTGTCTTTAAAGTTATCATTGATAAAAATTTGATAGGCGGGATTAAAATAAAAGTAGGAGATAAGATTTATGATGGTAGCATTAAAAATAGATTAGAAAGTTTTAAAAATAAGATATTCCAGGAGGCTATATAATATGGATATAAGTAGTAGGGAAATAACGCAAATTTTAAAAAAACAGATAAAAGAATATAACGAAACTTTAGAGATTGATGAAATCGGTTACGTTACAGAAGTTGGTGATGGAGTAGCTACAATATATGGTTTAAATTCAGCAATGTCTGGAGAATTGTTGGAGTTTGAAAATGGAATAAAAGCGTTAGCTTTAAATTTAAAACAGGAGATTGTAGATTGTGTGATATTAGGAAACGATGTAGAAATTAAAGAAGGCAGCAAGGTAAAAAGAACTAATAGGGTTGTAAGTGTACCCGTTGGAGAAAATGTTTTAGGTAGAGTCATTGATGCTTTAGGAAATCCAATTGATGAGAAAGGTAAGATTGAAGCAGAGAAATTTTCTCCTATAGAGAGATTAGCTCCAGGCGTTGTAGATAGAAGGCCGGTTAGTGAACCTTTACAAACGGGGATAAAAGCAATTGATTCTATGGTGCCTTTAGGCAGAGGGCAACGTGAATTAATAATAGGAGATAGACAGACTGGAAAAACAGCTTTGGCAATAGATACTATAATAAATCAGCAAGATAAAGATGTTATTTGTATTTATGTAGCAATTGGACAGAAGGAATCAACAGTAGCTGGTATTATTAAAACATTAGAAGATTATCAAGCTTTAGATTATACAATAGTTATATCTGCTTCGGCAGATGACCCCGTACCATTGCAGTATATAGCACCGTATTCAGGTTGCGCAATGGGTGAATATTTTAGAGATAAAGGTAAACATGCTTTAATAGTATATGATGATTTATCAAAACATGCTACGGCCTATAGACAAATGTCTCTTATTTTAAGAAGGCCGCCTGGGAGGGAAGCTTATCCCGGAGATATTTTTTATTTACATTCAAGACTTTTAGAAAGAGCAGCAAAATTGAACGATAAATTAAAGGGAGGTAGTTTAACTGCTTTACCTATTATAGAGACGCAAGCTGGTGATATTTCTGCTTATATTCCGACTAATGTAATATCTATTACAGATGGACAGATTTATCTTGAATCAGATTTGTTTTATTCTGGAGTGCGGCCTGCTGTAAATGTAGGATTATCTGTTTCCAGGGTTGGGGGGGCAGCTCAGATTAAAGCTATGAAACAAGTAGCTGGCACTTTAAGATTGGATTTAGCTCAATATAGGGAAAAAGAAGCTTTTGCCCAATTTGGTTCTGAACTAGATTTAGCTACTCAAAGACAATTATCCAAAGGTGAAAGATTAGTTGAAATATTAAAGCAGAATCAAAATAAACCTATGTTTGTAGAGGAACAGGTAATTATAATTTTTGCTGGTGTTAATAATTATTTAAAAGATATACCAGTTTCGGAATGTCAACGTTTTGAAGAAGAATTATTACAGCATTTCAAACAAGAAGGGAAAATTTTAAAAACTATTTCTAAAGAAAAAAAACTTACAGAAAAACTTGAAAAATCTATCAGAAACGAGATAGAAAAATTCAAGGAAACGTTTATTGTGGAATAGAAAAACATATGCAGATTTTTTTATATAGGTGTACTTAGTTAACACATATTTGATACTTAGTTGAAAGAAATATTAAATACTAAATTATAAACTCTAAACAAATATTAATTTTTTAATTATTCAATGTTTTAAACTTCTTAGTTAAAACGTCTTATTTGTAATTTGAAAGATTGTAATTTAAATATTGTTTAGTATTTAGAAATTCTGATTTAGGATTTAAAGTATTAATGATGTTAAACTTTTAAATTTATAAATTTCACAAGATAAAAAATATCTCTTAACTAAGCGCAATATAGTAAAAATGTTGTAGATAAACTAACTAATAATTAATAGCTAAGAGCTATGAGCTAAACCATGTCTTCTCTTAAAGATATAAAAAAAAGGATGAAAAGCATTAAGGATATTCATAAAGTGACCAGAGCTATGAAAATGGTTTCAGTGGCAAAATTGCGTAAATCTGAAAAGGATTTAGAGGAAGTTGAAATTAGATATAAAAAATTAGAATGCATCTTTTTTGAAAAGTTTTTAAGTTTACATAAAACCGATATGCCTGAATTACTTTTAAAAAATAAGGAAGATAGGATTATTTATATACTTATTAACTCTGATAAAGGGCTTTGTGGAGCTTTTAATAAAAATGTTTTTAAGGCATTTACCCAACTATATAGGGATAAAGAAAACCTTGTATGTGCAATAGGTAAAAAAGCAATAACTTTTTCTGAAAGAGAGAAATTTCCTATTTATGAAAAACATTTATTTCCTGACGAAAGTGGTTTTTATAAATTTTCCCAGAGTTTTGTTTTTGGTATTTTAGAAAAATTTAAAGCAGGAGAAATAGATACACTAAAAGTTATATTTAATAAAAATGTTTCCCCGGTATCTCAAAAGGTTCAGGTAGAGCAATTAATTCCTTTGGAAGTTGATAAGGAAAAATTAAAAGATTTTAAAAAATCGAAACACATGTGCGAACCTTCAGATTTTCAATTTACTGAGAAATTGATCCAGGAATTAATTATTGCAAAGCTTTTCTATATTTTAAAACAATCGGTAATAGCTGAACATACTGCTAGAATGAATGCAATGGATGCAGCTTCTGATAATGCATCGGAATTGTTAGACGAATTGACTATTTCTTATAACAAAGCCAGGCAGGCAGCTATAACTAAAGAGATTTTAGAGATTGCCGGTACGGCAGAAGCATTAAAAGGATAGCCGAAGTTTAATTAATATAAAAAGGAGAAAGTATGACAGAAGGTAAGATAGTAGAGATAATGGGGCCAGTAGTTGATGTGGAATTTCCTAAAGGAAAACTACCTCTTTTAAATAATGCTTTAATAGTGGACTTAAAATCTAAAGAAGAACAAAAATTAATTTTAGAAGTAGCTTTGCATTTAGGCGATAACAGAGTTAGATGTATTGCTATGGCGCCTACAGGAGGATTAACAAGAGGGACTAAGGTTGAAGATAAAGGTGAACCTATTTCTATTCCTGTAGGAAATGAAATATTGGGTAGGATTTTAAACGTAATAGGAGAACCTGTAGATAATAAAGGTGATATTGAAACAGATAAGATATATTCTATTCATAGGGAAGCACCAAGTTTAAAAGAACAGAATGTGACTACTGAAATGTTTGAGACAGGATTTAAGGTGGTAGACTTAATAGCTCCTTATGTTAAAGGAGGTAAGACAGGCTTATTTGGAGGAGCCGGTGTAGGTAAAACTGTTTTAATTATGGAGATGATAAGAAATATAGCTGCTGAACATGGCGGTATTTCTGTTTTTGGAGGGGTAGGAGAGAGGACAAGAGAAGGAAATGATTTATGGTTAGAAACAAAAGAGTCAGGGGTTTTAGACAAAACTGCTTTAATATTTGGGCAAATGACAGAGCCTCCTGGAGCTAGATTAAGGGTTGGTTTAACAGCAGTAACAGCAGCAGAATATTTCAGGGATGAAAAAAACAAAGATGTGCTCTTATTTATCGATAATATATTTAGATTTGTACAAGCAGGATCTGAAGTCTCTGCTCTTTTAGGAAGGATGCCCTCTGCTGTTGGATATCAACCTACTCTGGGTAGCGAAATGGGGGCGTTACAAGAACGTATTACTTCAACTAAAAAAGGTTCGATAACATCAGTCCAAGCGATATATGTTCCTGCTGATGATTTAACAGATCCTGCACCTGCTACTACTTTTTCTCATCTTGATGCCACAACTGTTTTATCTAGGAAAATTGTGGAATTAGGAATATATCCTGCGGTGGATCCTTTAGCTTCTACTTCCAATATATTAGATCCGCGTATTGTTGGACAGAAACATTATAATATTGCAAGAGAAGTACAGAAAATCCTTCAGAGGTATACTGATTTACAAGATCTTATTGCTATTTTGGGTATAGATGAATTATCGGATGAGGATAGATTAATAGTATCCAGGGCAAGAAAAATACAGAGGTTTTTCTCGCAACCATTTTTTGTAGCAGAACAATTTACAGGTCAAAAAGGTAAATATGTACCGCTAAATGAAACTATTGATGGGTTTGAAAAAATAATAAAAGGTGAATTGGATAATATTTCTGAACAAGCTTTTTATATGGTAGGAAATATTGATGAAGTTTATGAAAAAGATAAATCATTAAAGAAAAATGACTAAATCACAAAAAAGTAATTAAAAAATAGGGTAAAATGTTAGATGTAGAATTATATGTTCCTGGGAAAATTGCAGATACTGTAAAAGCAGAAAGTATTTATGTTGATACTTTAATAGGTAAAATTGGAATTTTGCCTGCGCATATGAAATTACTTACAGTTATTGATATCGGTAAAATGGAATGGGAAACAAAGAGTAAAAGTGAAGTTTTTGCCATTGCTGGTGGTTTATTAAAAGTACAGGATAATAGAGTTGAAATATACTCTTCTGCTGTGGAAAAAAAAGATGATATAGATAAAAAAAGAGCCAAGAAAGCGAAAGAACGTGCTCAAGATTACATTAGAAAGGCAGAAAAAGGAGATAAAAAAATAGACGTAACAAGAGCAAAAGCAGCATTGTCGAGAGCAGTTAATAGATTAGAAATAGAATGAGAGAAGATAAACAGTCTTTTTTAAAAGATATTTTTTGGGCTTTCAACATTGGATGGGTAATAGCAGGGTCTGTTGTAGCAGGATTTTTAATAGGAAAGTTATTTTCTAATATTTTAAAGGTCAATTGGATAGTTATCTTTTTTTCTATTATAGGAGCTATGGGAGGAATGTGGATAGTTTGGAAATATTATAGTGAGGATAAAAATGGATAAATATTTTAAGCTTATATTAACACGAATGATTATTATTACATTTGTTTTTGTTATAGTGGGTTTTATTTTTGATAAATTTATTGGAATTGGAATTTGTATAGGTGGGTTTTTTTCTTTTATTCAATTTGTTTTTTTTAAAAGAAACCTCGCATATAGCGTCAAAAATAAAAAATTACCTAATAAAAGTGTGTTAAGTTATTTTATTAAACTGACAATAGCTATTTTATTGGCTATTGGGATTGCTCAGTTTAGTAAGATTTTAGCTATAGGGTTTTTGATAGGGTTACCAGCTATGCAATTAGCCATAATGTCTACAGCTTTTAATAAAAAAGTATTAGAATCTTTTATGTCTGAATAGAAACTTATATTTTATATGAATGTTAATAAAAAAAAGATAAAATGGGGCATTGGAATATTTATATTCTTAATTATAGAATTTTTAGTAGGGCTACATATAGAACCTACTATGGAAGGTATTGGGGAACCTTTGCCTTCTTCAAAAGAATTTTTTGGAATAAATATACCTTGGAGTATTAATTATACTACTGTATTTACAACATGGGGTATTATGGTTTTCCTTGTTTTGATTTCCATATTTATGACGCATAGCTTAAAAAAGATTCCCTCAAGAAAACAATCTTTAATTGAAAAATTAATATTAGCAATAGAACAATTATGTGTTAGTTCTTTGGGTAGTAGAAAAAAAGGCAGGATATTTTTTCCTTTTGTAGGGACTTTGTTTATATTTGTAGCTATAGCAAATTGGATTCCTATTTTGCCTATTCCAGGATTAAAAGCTCCAACGCAGGATCTTAATACTACATTGGGATTAGCATTATTGTGTTTTTTAACTGCCCATGTTTCTGGTATTAAATATATGGGTTTTAAAGATTATATTTTGGGGTTCTTTGAACCAATGATTGTTATAAAAAAAATTAAAGTTCCTAATATTTTTATGGCAGTTTTAAATATTGTAGGGGAAATTGGAAAAGTAATATCTCATTCTTTTAGGTTATTTGGCAATATTTTAGGAGGAGCAATTATTATTCTTATAATTTCTAATTTGCTTCGATATATATTTCTGCCTATTTTTTTGCATGCTTTTTTCGATTTATTTATAGGAGGATTACAGGCTTTTATATTCGGTATGCTTGGATTAACTTATATTTCTTTGTTAGCAGGAAAATAAATATGGATGTTTCTAATTTAACTCAGATTTTTTCTATTATGGGAGCAGCTATTGCAGGAGGGTTGGGGGCAATAGGCCCTGGAATAGGTATAGGGCATATAGGAAGTGAAGGAGTTTCTGCATTAATGAGACAGAAAGGAGCCTCTCATAATATAATAAAAATGATGTTAATTGGACAGGCAGCATGTGGGACACCAGGAATTTTTGCTTTGCTTATAGCATTAATATTATTATTTCCTACATTTTCTTCTTTTAATTTATCAGGTTTGGTTGCATTTGTATCCGCAGGGATTGCTGCAGGAGCAGGTGCTTTGGGTCCTGGAATAGGATGTGGTATAGTTGGAGCACATAGTTGTAATGGGGTGGGTAAAGACCCAAAAGCAGATGCTCTTATTTTGAGAACTATGTTAGTAGCACAGGCAGTAGCCCAGACTACTTCTGTTTATTCTTTAATAGTAGCTTTGATTTTAATATATATAGTTTAATAGGGGTTTTTATTTTTACTTGAAAATTTTTTTTATATTCTGTATAGTGTAAAGATATAAAAAATAAATTAAAGATTTAATTATTGATTTTTTTATTTATAATCTTTAATCCCTGTCTTCCGACAGGCAGGTATTCTCTAAATTTTTAGGGCGGTTAGCTCAGTTGGGAGAGCGCGTGACTTACATTCACGAGGTCATAGGTTCAAGCCCTATACCGCCCACCATATAAAGGCAGATTAGAGATATAAGATTGTAGATTTAAGAATTTTCTATAATCTTTAATCTATTCTCTGTTTTTTAAGGCAGATTAAAGATAATAGATTATAGATATAAGAAAAACCTAAAACAATAAGGCAGATTAGAGATATAAGATTGTAGATTTAAGAATTTTCTATAATCTTTAATCTATTCTCTGTTTTTAAGGGGCCGTAGTTCAGCTTGGATAGAATGCCAGACTGTCGATCTGGAGGTCGCGGGTTCGAGCCCCGTCGGCCCCGTTTTTTTACTAAAAATTCCAAAATTATAAACTTGCCTAATAAAACTTATCTTTATATTTTTCATTGTAGTATATTTAAAATAGGTTACTTAATAAACTTTTAAATCGCCTTGACTTTTAAAAAAAAATTAAACATACTTAGAATAGAGGAAGGTTTTTTAAAAAGGAGGTTTATGGAGGAAGTAAAAAAATTTTTACAAAATGGTGTCAACATCAAAAAGCAAGTTTTAAGTGAAATAAAAGAACTAAAGAATAAAACTAATGGTATTATAGGTAATACCAAAAAAGAAAAATTAGATTTCGATAACAACACAAATGAAATCTTCTACTCTTTAGATTCTCGTGGTGTTATAAAGTATATTAGCCCGCAAATCAAAAATTACGGATTTCTTCCCGAAGAATTATTATCAAATAAATTTACAAATTTTGTTGTGTCCTTGGATAAAGAAAGAATTTTTTCTGAATTTCATAAGACACTTATAACAGGTGAAGAATTCATTAGTAGGTTTAGAATAAAAAATAAAGACGGTAATATTTATTGGTTTGAAGAAAAAGGCAAGGTTCAATATAGTAAGTTGGGTAAAGTTATAGGGCTTAAAGGCGTTTTGCATGATATCACAGGGCATATGCAGGTTAGAGAAAAGTTAAAAGGAGAATTTTTGTCTATTGAAGCTTTTACAGCAAAAAATTACAAAGACCTTATGCAAATAGAAGAAAAAATTAATAAATTAAGAAATGACGAATCTATTATTTTAAATAATATGCAAGAGTATGTAATTTATCAAGATTTAAATAATAAAATTATATGGGCTAATAAAGCAGCAGCTGGTTCTGTAGGTTTGTCTTTTGAAGAATTACAGGGACATTATTGCTATGAATTATGGCAGGGCAGAAATAAACCTTGTGAAGGATGCCCAATATTGAAGGTTAAAGAGACAGGGCAGTCTCAGTCAGGGAAAATGGTTTCTCCAGATGGGAAAGTTTGGTATGTAAAAGGGACCCCTGTTAAAGATGCTAATGGTGTAATAAAAGGTATTATCGAAATTGTCTTAGATATTACTGAACAAGAAAAAATAAAAGTAGCTTTAGAACGCAAGGAAAAAGTAATAGATTGTTCTATTTGTGCTGTTGCTATTTCTGACCTCGAAGGCAAGCTGTTATATGTGAATTCGTCTTTTATTAAAATGTGGGGGTTTAATAATAACGATGAGATTATTGGTAAACCTGCTTCAGACTTTTGGGAATTCAAAGAAAAAGTCTTGAACGTATTAGAAATCATAAAGAAGGAAGAAATTTGGGTAGGTGAATTAGTTGCAAAAAAGAAAGATAAATCTTTTTTTAATGCTGAAGTTTTTGCAAATTTGATAAAAGATAAAAAAGGTAATCCTCTTTATTTAGCTTCGTCTTTTATAAATATTACTGAACAGAAAAAGATGGAAGATTCACTAAAGCAAAGTGAAAACAGATTTAAAGCAGTTACTGAAGAATCATTAACAGGAGTGTATTTAATTAAAGATTGCAAGTTTATATATGTTAATCCTGCTTTATGTAAAATGTTTGGATATAAAAAGAATGAGTTAATAAATAAGCTGGGCCCATTAGACTTGACGCATCCAGACGATAGAGAGATTGTTAGAAGAAATATGGCTAAGAAAATTAATAGAGAACAAAAAGTAACTCATTATTTATTTAAAGGATTACGTAAAAATGGTGATGTTATTTTTTGTGAATCTTTAGGTAAATGGATAGAAATAAATAGAAAACCTGCAGTGATTGGTAATTTAATTGATGTAACTCAAAGAGTTAAATCTAAAAATGAATTGAATAATTTAAATGAAGAACTTAAAAGAACTAATAACCGATTAAAGGAATTGGCATTGAAAGATATACATACAGGTTTGTATAATTATCGTTATCTTAAACAATCTATTGAATCAGAATTTAAAAGAGCAAAAAGATATAACCTACCTCTTTCTGTTATAGTTTTAGATATTGATTATTTTAAATCTATAAATGATACTTATGGATATCAATTTGGAGATTTAATTTTAAAACAGTTAGCAGAACAGTTTACAAAAATAATTCGTTCATATGATACAGTTGCACGTTTTGGGAGTAACACCTTTGTAATTATATCTCCAGAGTCAGATCGCATTAAATCTTTGTCATTGGCTCAAAGGATATTGGAAAATATTAATTTATGTAATTTTGGAGATAAAAAAACTACTGTAAAATTGGGGCTTAGTATAGGTATTGCTTCTTGGACTGAAGATAAGATTTTTAGTAGTGTCGAATTGATTGACATTGCGGATAAAATTTTAAATAAAGCAAAAGAAGATGGGGGCAATAGGGTTTATACATCTAATAACCTGTATAGCGGAGAGGTTTTAATTAAGCATAATGAAGATGATGTTAAATTTTTAAAGTCCAGGATAGAAAAGTTAAGTAAAGAATCTAATCAAAGTTTGATTGAATCAGTTTTTGCTTTTGCAAAAACTATTAAGTTAAAAGACTATTATACCGGAGAACATGTTGAGAATACTGTTACTTATGCGTTAGAGATAGGAAGGGGATTAGGTTTAAGAGATAAAGAATTAGAAAATGTTCGACGAGCAGCTATATTGCATGATTTAGGTAAATTAGGTATTAGTGAAAGTATTTTGAATAAAAAAACTAAGTTAAATGAAGAAGAGTTTGAAGAAATAAAAAAGCACCCGCAAATTGGTGTGGATATTATAAGGCCTTTAAGATTCTTACATGATATAATTCCTTTTATTTTATATCACCATGAACGTTTTGATGGAAAAGGTTATCCAAAGGGATTAGAAGGAGAAGATATTCCTATTGGTGCAAGAATTATAGCAGTTGCAGATGTGTATCAAGCATTGATTTCAGATCGTCCGTATAGAAAAGCTTATTCAGAATTAAAAGCCTTTAATATGATAAAAAATGAGTCAGGTACACATTTTGATCCTAAAATAATTAATTTGTTTATTAAAATTTTAAAGAAAAATAAATAAATCATATCTATAAAACTTAATTTAAATTAAATTTTTCAAAAGTCCTCTCAAATATTATTTTCATAAGTCTCACTTTCATAAGCATTTGTAAATATAATTTTATTTTGTTATATAAAATATACAAAAATTGTATAAAAAAACTTGACAAATTAAATAAATATTGTATAATTTATAGTGGAGGGGAAATTATGGTAGAGTTTAAACATTTTGAAGAATTTGAAGTAAAAGTTAGCGTGAATGAACCTGTTTTCACTACTACTGTAGTGTGCAGGTTGCTTGAAATACCCAGATGGGTTTTAAGAGAGTTAGATAAAGAAAAAATTATTTCTCCTCCTAGGGAAAAAGGACAGGCCAGGCTTTATTCAAAAAGGCAGTTAAGAAAATTGATGTATGTATGGCATTTAATGAGTGAATGCGGTGTTAATATAAATGGTATAAAAGTTATACTTGAAAGAGAAATACAGGATTAAAGTAGATATAGAATAAAGTGTCAGATGCGCACAGATAATTTAAGATGTATTGCTAAATTTATTATCTGTGCGCATTCTTTTATATCTATGCAATCATAACAGTTTAGTTTTTAAAAGTAACTTTTTCTGATAAATAAATTATTGCATATAATCCAATTATATAATGATAGAATTTGATAGGTTTACATTCAAGTCACAGCAAGCCATTCAATCGGCTTTAAGTTTAGCTCAGGATTATCAACATCAACAAGTTGATATAGAACATGTTCTTTATTCTTTGTCAGATCAAAGCGGTGGGGTGGTAAAAAGTATATTAGAAAAGCTAAAAATTCCAATAGATAGTTTTAAAAAAGATATAGAATCTTTATTATTATCTAAACCTAAAATTCAAGGGGATAATGTTAAAATTTATTTTTCTGACAAAGTAGCAGAGATTTTTAGATTAGCAGAAAAAGAAACTAAAAGTTTTAAAGATGAATATATAAGCTGTGAACATCTTTTTTTAGCTATATTGAAAATAAGCAAGGAGGATTTTAAAAGTATATTTGATAAGTATAATTTAAAAAGAAATAGGGTATTAGAAATTTTAAGTGAAATAAGGGGGGCACATAAAGTGACAGATAGAAATCCGGAAGATAAATATAATGCTTTAGAAAAATTTGGCAGAGACCTTACAGAATTAGCTGTTTCTGGAAAACTTGATCCTGTAATTGGTAGAGATGATGAAATAAGGAGAATTATACAGGTATTATCTCGTAGGACTAAGAATAATCCAGTATTAATAGGAGATCCTGGAACAGGCAAGACTGCTATTGCAGAAGGATTAGCCCAGAGAATTGCCAGTGGAGATATTCCTAATAGCCTTAAAGATAAAAAGATTATTGCATTGGATTTAGGCAGTTTAGTAGCAGGTTCAAAATTCAGGGGGGAATTTGAAGACAGGCTTAAAGCAGTATTAAAAGAGATTCAAGCTGCCGAAGGCAGAATAATTCTTTTTATAGATGAGTTGCATTCGTTAGTTGGCGTGGGAGGAGCTGAAGGAGCGGTTGATGCATCCAATATGTTAAAACCTGCTTTGGCAAGGGGGGAATTAAAATGTGTAGGTGCTACAACTTTAGATGAATATAGGAAAGATATAGAAAAAGATAAAGCTTTGGAAAGAAGGTTTCAGCCTGTGTATATAAAAGAACCTACAGTAGAGGATACTATAGCTATACTGCGGGGATTAAAAGATAAGTATGAAGTGCATCATGGTGTTAGAATTAAGGATTTGGCTATAATTCAAGCAGCAATATTATCAGATAGGTATATTACAGATAGATTTTTGCCGGATAAAGCTATAGATTTAGTAGATGAGGCAGCTTCAAAGTTAAGAATTGAAATAGATTCTCGGCCTACTCAGATTGATGAAGTAGAAAGAAAAATAATCCAGTTAGAGATAGAAAAACAAGCATTAAAAAAAGAAAAAGACGAAGCTTCACGTCAAAGGTTAGAGAAATTGGAATCAGAATTGAGTTTATTAAAAAAGAAGAGTTCTACTCTTAACAAAGAATGGGAAAATGAGAAAAACTTAATTATTAGAATTCAGCAGGTAAAAAAAGATATAGAAAATGCAAAATATGAAGCGCAAGTCGCAGAAAGAGAAGGCGATTTAGAAAAAGCAGCAAGGATACGCTATGATACATTGATTAAGCTTGAGAAAAGATTAAATGAAGAAAATGATAAACTTTCCGAGCTACAAAAGGATTCCAGATTATTAAAAGAAGAGGTTGATGAAGAAGATATTGCAGAAATAGTTTCTAAATGGACTGGTATTCCTATTACAAAACTTATGGAATCTGAGGCACAAAAATTAGTAAGAATGGAGGATGAACTTAAGAAGAAGATTATAGGACAAGATAAAGCAGTCAGCTTGGTTTCTAATTCTATAAGGCGTTCTCGTAGCGGATTAGCTGACCCTAATAAACCTGTCGGAACTTTTATATTTTTGGGTCCGACCGGGGTAGGAAAAACACATTTAGCTAAAACATTAGCTTGGTTTTTGTTTGACGATGAAAATGCCTTAGTAAGAATAGATATGTCAGAGTATATGGAAAAACATAATGTATCAAGATTGATTGGAGCACCTCCTGGCTATGTTGGCTATGAACAAGCTGGTCAGCTTACTGAAATTATTAGAAGACGTCCTTATTCAGTAATACTTTTTGATGAAATAGAAAAAGCTCATCCTGATGTATTTAATATTTTACTACAAATTTTAGATGATGGCCGTTTAACTGATGGACAAGGGAGAGTAATAAATTTTAGGAATTCAGTTATAATCATGAGTTCCAACATAGCCAGCCAGATTATCCAGGATGTGGATGATGAAAGTGTGTTAAAAAAGAAGATTACAGAAAGTTTAAAAGAAAATTTTAAACCGGAGTTTCTGAATCGGATTGACGAAATAGTTCTTTTTAATAAACTAAATAAAACAGAAATAGAAAAAATAGTAGATTTGGAATTAAGATATCTTAAACAGCGATTGTTAAAAAAAGGAATAGAATTGAAAGTTACAGATAAAGCCAAAAAACAAATTGCAGAACTTGGTTTTGATCTTACTTATGGAGCAAGGCCATTAAAAAGAGTAATACAAAAGAAAATACAGGATAAAATAGCTTTAGATTTATTGAATGGGAAGATTAAAGAAAAAGGTAATATTATTGTTGATTTGGAAAATGATGGTAGTTTTATAGTCAAAGGTTCACAGTAAATTTTTAAACATCTTGAAAAATAAGAATTATTATGGTAATTTGATACTAAATTAGATTTTTAAAAAGGAGGTAGGTAATGCAAATAGTTTCTTATATTCTTAAAGTTTTTGTGCCTGCAATCATTGTTGTAGCATTGGCTTTTTTATTGATGAAGATTGTTAAAAAAGGCATAAAAAATCTATCAAGTAAAAAGAATTTACCAAAGGCTACATCTAATATGTTAGATTTGTTAGCACGATGGGTAATAGTTATTGGAGCCATTTTAATAATAGCTTCTATAGTAGGGATAGAACTTACTGCATTATGGGCGGGTGTAGCAGCTTTGGTAACTATGGCTGCAATAGGTTTTTTTGCTGGGTGGAGTCTTATTAGTAGTATATTAGCTGCTATAATTATAATGATATGGCAGCCTTACAAGGTTGGAAATAAGATTGAAATATTGCCTGATGGTATACAAGGTAAAGTTATATTTATAAACATGATGTTTTCTATTTTAGAAGACGATGATAACAATAAGTTCAGTATACCAAACTCACAGATGCTTCAAAAGATAATCAAAAAATTACCTTCCTAAGGGGACTCTTAAATATTGAATTCCACAGGATATTTGATACAATAGAAGTGCGTTTATTTTGTAGTCTGTTTTAGCATTTCATAGGAGGAAAATATGTCTTCAAGCTTTACCCCAATGATAAAACAGTATATTAATATAAAGAATAAAAATAAAGATGCAATTTTATTTTTTCGTTTAGGGGATTTCTATGAAATGTTTTTCGAGGATGCGAAAGAAGCAGCCAAAATTTTGCAGATAACGCTTACTTCGCGGGAAGCTGGAAGGGGTAATAAAGTTCCAATGTGTGGTATTCCTTATCATGCTGCTGATAATTATATTGCAAGGTTAGTAAGAAGAGGTAAAAGGGTAGCTGTTTGTGAACAAGTGGAAAATCCTGCAGAAGCAAAGGGAATTGTAAAAAGAGAGATTGTTAAAGTTATTACACCTGGAACATTAGTAGCGCAAGGTTTAATAGAAAATGCTGTTAGTAGTTATGTATTAGCTTTAAGTATTGATTCAGATGATTCTAAGAATTTTCGTAAAGCTGGATTGGCTTATGCAGATTTATCCACTGGAGAATTTAAGATTACAGAGATAGAAAACAAAGATAATTTATTTTCTGAAATTTATAGAATTTCTCCTGCAGAATGTTTAATCCCCGAAAGTTTAAAACATGAGAGACTAATAAATGAACTTAAAAGAGTATGCTTAGGGATTTTTACAGATTTTGAGGATTGGAATTTTAACTATGAAACTTCCAAAAGAGAATTAATAAATCATTTTAAAGTTAGAACACTTTTGGGTTTTGGGTGTAAAGATAAAGATTTGTCAATTAAAGCAGCAGGAGCTCTTTTAAAATATCTAAAACAAACTCAGAAATCAGATGTTCCTAATATAAATTCTGTTTCCAGTTATAATATTTCAGAGTATTTAGAATTAGATAGCGATTCACAACGTAATTTAGAATTATTTCGTAATCTTTATGACCAAACTAAATCCGGGACATTATTAGAAATTTTAGATCAGGCAAGGACGCCAATGGGACACAGAAAATTAATGAATTGGATAGTTCGTCCTCTTATTAATGTTAGTAAGATAAAAAGAAGATTGGATATAGTAGAAATTTTTTTAAAAAAATCTGACATTCGTAGGAATTTAAGAAACAACTTAAAAGAGATATATGATATAGAAAGGTTATCTAATCGTATAAGTTTAGGTTCTGTTAATGCTAGGGATCTTATTGCTTTGTTAGAGTCTCTAAAGTTGATACCAGAAATTAGAAAGTCTTTAAAATTATTTCCTGATTTAGAAATAAAAAAAATGTATAAAAAACTGGATGAAATGAAAGATATTGTAAAGCTTATAGAATCCAGCATAAAAAAAGAACCTCCTGTAACTATACGTGAAGGTGGAATTATAGAGGAAGGGTTTTGTAAAAAATTAGATGAGTTAAGAGATATTATTAATGGAGGAAAAAATTGGATATCGAATTTGCAAAAAAAGGAAATTGAAAAAACAAATATTTCTTCTCTTAAAGTAGGATATAATAAAGTTTTTGGGTATTATATCGAGGTTACAAAGCCTAACCTTAAACGTGTTCCGGATGATTATATAAGAAAGCAAACTTTGGTTAATTCTGAAAGATTTATAACGCCTCAGTTAAAAAAAGAAGAATCTAAAATTTTAGGAGCCCAGGAAAAAGCTAAATCTTTGGAATACGAGCTTTTCATACAAGTCCGTGAAAAAATTTCAAAGCAATTAGATAGATTACAAAAAATTTCTGATATTATAAGTAATATCGATGTATTTTCGAACTTGGCAGAAATTGCGGTATGTAACAATTATTGTAAGCCCGAAGTGAATAATGATTCAGTTATTAATATTAAAGACAGTAGACATCCTGTGTTAGAAAAAATGATGTTGGATAAGGATTTTGTTTCTAATGATATCTTTTTAGATAGTGTCAATAATAGATTGCTTATTATAACAGGGCCTAATATGGCTGGTAAGTCTACTTATATTAGGCAAGTGGCTTTGATTGCTTTAATGGCTCAGATGGGAGGATTTGTTCCGGCTGATAAAGCGAAAATTGGCGTAGTCGATAAAATATTTACACGAGTAGGAGCTTCTGATAAACTATCTCAAGGAATGAGTACTTTTATGGTTGAAATGGTAGAAGCAGCTAACATTTTGAATAATGCTACTTCTAAAAGTTTAATTGTTTTAGATGAAGTAGGTAGAGGAACAAGTACTTTTGATGGAGTTTCAATTGCTTGGGCAGTAGCAGAGTATATACATAATCAGAAGAAAGGAGCAAGAACTTTGTTTGCTACACATTATCATGAGCTTACAGAACTTTCTTTGACATGTGATGGGGTTAAAAATTATAATTTTGCAGTTAGGGAGTGGAATGAACAGGTAATGTTTCTGTATAAATTACAGGAAGGCGGATGTGATAAAAGTTTTGGAATACATGTAGCACGCTTAGCAGGTTTACCTAAAAAAGTTATAGAAAGAGCAAAAGAGATTTTGAGTAATTTAGAATTAGATAGTATAACTTCCGAAGGGACGCCTCGATTTATTAAAAATGAAGAGGATGAATATAAAAAAGCAAAGCAAAAACAGTTAGATTTCCTTTCCCCGGCTGAGAGTAAATTTATAAAAGAAATAGATGAAATAAATATTGACCATTTAACACCTATTGAAGCTCTTAATTTGTTAAATAAGCTTAAAAATAAATTAAAGGATACTGGATATAATGGTTCTTCATAAAATTAAAATATTACCTAAGAATATTGTTAATAAAATAGCAGCAGGAGAGATAGTTGAAAGGCCAGCTTCGGTAGTAAAGGAATTGGTAGAAAATTCTTTGGATGCTGAGAGTAAGAATATATCTATAGAGGTTAAAAAAGCGGGAAAACAACTAATTAGAGTAGCTGATGATGGTTTAGGAATGACTCCTGAAGATGCTGAATTATCATGTCTTAGACATTCTACTAGTAAAATTTCTTCATCTGATGACCTTGAAAATATAAAGACTTTAGGTTTTAGAGGAGAGGCATTAGCAAGTATATCTTCGGTATCGAATATGAGAGTTATAAGTTGTATCGATTCCAAACAAGGTGCTACAGACATATATTTGGAAGGAGGGGATATAATTGATAAGAAAATTACAGGAAGGGCAAAAGGGACTACTGTAGAAGTAAGAGATTTGTTTTTTAACACTCCGGCCAGAAGGAAATTTTTTAAAACAGATACTACAGAATTTTCTCATATTACTAACATAGTAGGCCATTTTATATTAGCTTTTCCAGATGTTGAATTTAAATTAACCCATGGAGGTAAAAATATATTCAACATAACTAAAGATATGGATTTAAAAGATAGAATTAACTGTGTTTTAGGAAAAGATTTATTCGATAATTTATTGAAAATTGATTCTGTTGAATCTTTATTTAAATTACATGGATATATAAGTAAACCAGAATATACGCGTAAAAATAGGAGAAGTCAGATATTTTTTGTTAATAAAAGATATATTCAGAATTCTACTTTGTCACATGCTTTATATCAAGGTTATTTTTCATTAGTGGAGAGGGGGAGATATCCTGCAGCTGTTGTTTTTATGGATATTAAACCTAATCAGATAGATGTTAATATTCATCCCACTAAACTGGAAATAAAATTTTTGAGTCAAAGCATAGTACACGATAAATTTCAAAATGCAGTGAGGCAAACCATTCAGAAATTTAAATTAGAATCAGGTGAAGAAACTAATTTTGGTAGCACAGCAAGAATTCAAGATAATATTAAAACAAGGTTTGATTCTAAAAATTTCCAAAAAAAAGAATTGAGTTTTGATTTTGAAAAAAGCCAAAATATCTTTGAAGAACTATCATACGATGAATATTTAGAAACAGAACAAGGTGAATTTTATCAGTTAGATAATACTTATATTGTTAATGTCTTTTTTGATAAGATTCGAATTACTGACCAACATGCAGCTCACGAACGTATTTTGTATGAGATATTTTCAAAAGCGATAAAAGAGGGTAAGATACAGAAACAAAATCTTTTACTTCCTGAGAGAATAGATTTATCCAGAGAAGATATTATTTTACTAAAGCAGAAAAAAAATTTATTTAACAAGATGGGTTTTGAGATAGAAGAGTTCGGACAAGGCAGCTTTAATATTCAAGCTATTCCTGCTATTTTAAAAGAGAAAAATACAAAAAAAATATTCAGGGACATATTGGATGATATAAAAGACTTAGGGAAAGGTAAACAGAATCTTACAGAAGAAATAGTAAAAATAACTGCATGTAAAGCTGCTATTAAAGCTGGAGATAAACTGTCGGTTCGAGAAATACAAATGCTTCTTAGAGATTTAAAACAATGTGAATTACCATTTACCTGTCCTCATGGAAGGCCTACACAGATTGAAATAGATAAAAGGGAATTAGAAAAGAGATTTCACAGAAAGTAAGATAGCTGGAAGCTGAAACCTGCCTGGCGGTAGGCAGGACTCCAAGGAGAGAGTGAAAAAAGTTTTATTTGATTTTGATAAGATGTATTTCAGAATTCAACCAGAGACTGAATTATTACATCACTTAGGAAAGGATTTATATATAGCGCCAGATAAATTATACAAACCTTAATTTCATAATTTAGAAATCTGTTATCTGTAATCTGTTCTCTGTATTCTAATCGAACAAAGTGAGATTAATATGAAATCTAAAATTATAACTCTAATTACAGATTTTGGATTAAAAGATGAATATGTCGGTTTAATGAAGGGGGTTATGTTAGATATTAACCCCAAACTGCGAATTGTAGATATTTCCCATTATGTAAGCCCTCAAGATATAATATGGGCTTCTTATCTTTCATATTATAGTTACAAATATTTTCCTAAAGGCAGTATACATTTAGCAATTGTGGATCCCGGAGTAGGTTCGAATAGAGGTATTATTTGTATTAAGGTAGATGGATATATATTTATATGTCCAGATAATGGGATCATTACAAAGGTTATAGAGCATAAAAGGCCTAATGAAATCCATGAGGTTAAAAACAAAGAATATTTTTTAAAAAATACAAGCAATACTTTTCACGGAAGAGATATTTTTGCTCCAATTGCGGCTCATTTATCGTTAGGCGCAAATTGTAAAGATTTAGGTCCAAAGATAAAAGATGTTAAGAAGATAAATTTACCGCGACCAAAACAATCTGTTAAGGCTATAGAAGGAGAAGTTATACATATAGATAGATTTGGAAATATTATAACTAATATAGAAGAAAATATGATTGATAAGTTAAAAGCAAATAGTGAATTTGTAACAGTTAAAATTAAAAATAAAAAAATAAAAGGAATTAGTAATTCTTATCAGGATGTAAGAAAAGGTCAGTTTCTTGCCATAATTGGTTCCCGAGGGCTATTGGAAATTTCTGCCAATAATAAAAATATTGCTGATATATTGAGTATCCAAGCAAAAAAGAAAGTTAGAGTTTTTGTTAATGGAAAATAAAAAATGTAATATAAAAGCTTTTTGGTTTGATTTAGGTAATGTTATTATACCTTTTGATAATTCTATTGCAGCAAATCAAATTAAAAAATATACCAAAAGGTCAGTTCAAGAAATTTATGATATAATTTTTGATTCTCCTATAGTAAAAGATTTTAGTGAAGGCAAAATCAATTCTAAAAATTTTTTCTCTGAGGTAAAAAAATTTTTTGATTTAGATAAAAACATTACATACCAAAAATTTAAAGATATATGGAACAATATTTTTTTGGAAGAAGACAAGAATGTGTGTAATTTGATACAAGAATTAATGTTAAATTATAAAGTTATTATAGTTTCTAATATAAATAAGATTCATTATGAGTATATAAAAAAAAGGTATGATATAGTAAGTAAAGTAAATGGTGTTATCCTTTCCTACATAATAGGCGCAGAAAAGCCAGATATTAAAATATATAAAAAAGCCATAGATAAAACTGGTACAAAACCTCAAGATGTAATATATATTGATGATAGAGAAGATTTGATTAAGGCAGCAAAAAGTTTAGGATTTAATTGTATTCATTATAAAGGATATAAGGATTTAATTAAGCAACTAAAAGGATTTGGGATAGATAATTATCTGTGATAAATTTTCAAAAATTATTATACTATGAAAATTTATATAGGGACAAGTGGATATAACTATAAACATTGGGCAAACGGGGTATTCTACCCGGCGGGACTTTCACAACGTGAATGGTTAGAGTATTACTGTAAA
>JAGYNU010000069.1 GCA_018399975.1 Candidatus Omnitrophota bacterium | reverse complement strand
TAAGGAGGTAAAAAAATGGGTAAAGTAATAGGAATTGATTTAGGAACAACTAATTCATGTGTAGCTGTAATGGAAGGTAAAGAACCTAAAATTATTCAAAATGCTGAAGGAGCAAGGACTACACCTTCTGTTGTAGCATTTACAAAAGATGGGGAAAGATTGATAGGAGCAGCCGCTAAAAGACAAGCTGTAACTAATCCCGAAAACACTATTTTTTCAATAAAAAGGTTTATGGGTAGACGCCATAATGAAGTAAAAGAAGAAGAAAAAATTGTACCTTACAAAACTGCCGGAGCAGCTAATGATAGTGTAAAAGTTATTGCACAAGGCAAAGAATATGCTCCGCCTCAAATTTCAGCTTATATTTTGCAAAAAATGAAACAAACAGCTGAAGACTATTTGGGAGAAAAGATAAAAGAGGCAGTTGTTACGGTTCCTGCATATTTTAACGATAGTCAACGTCAAGCAACAAAAGATGCCGGTAAAATAGCAGGTTTGGATGTTAAAAGAATAATTAATGAACCTACTGCAGCATCTTTAGCATATGGTTTAGATAAGAAAAATACTGGGAAAATAGCCGTTTTTGACTTAGGTGGAGGAACATTTGATATATCTATATTGGAAATAGGCGATGGCGTTTTCGAAGTTAAATCTACCAATGGTGATACTCATTTAGGAGGAGATAATCTTGATCAAAAGATAATTGATTGGGTCGCCGAAGAATTCAAAAAAGAACAGGGCATAGATGTCCGCGAAGACCGCATGGCTTTACAGAGATTGAAAGAAGCTTGTGAAAAAGCCAAATGTGAGTTATCCACAAATAAACAAACTGATATCAATCTGCCTTTTATAACTGCTGACCAATCAGGACCTAAGCATCTTACACAAACACTTACCAGGGCTAAATTAGAACAGTTAACCGAAGATTTAATTGAAAGAACTGTCCAGCCATGCAAAAAGGCTCTTAAAGATGCTGGGATATCAGCAGATGAAATTGACGAAGTTATATTAGTAGGAGGACAAACACGTATGCCTAAAGTTCAGGAAAAAGTTAAGGAAATATTCCATAAGGATGCTCATAAAGGAATTAATCCTGATGAAGTTGTAGCTGCAGGTGCGGCTATTCAAGGAGGAGTTTTAGCAGGAGATGTAAAAGATGTTTTATTGTTAGATGTTACTCCTTTGTCTTTGGGCATCGAAACTCTTGGTGGGATTATGACTAGATTGATACCAAGAAATACAACTATCCCGACTAAGAAAAGCCAGATTTTTTCTACTGCTGCAGATAATCAAACAGAAGTTACTGTTCATGTATTGCAAGGAGAACGAGAAATGGCATCGGATAACCGAACTTTAGGAAGATTTAATCTTACTGGAATACCCCCAGCTCCAAGAGGAATACCTCAAATCGAGGTTACATTCGATATTGATGCCAATGGAATAGTACATGTATCTGCAAAAGATTTAGGTACAGGGAAAGAACAAAAAATCAGAATAGAAGCTTCCAGTGGTCTATCTGAAAATGAAGTAAATAATATGGTCAAAGATGCTGAACAACATGCCGAAGAGGATAAGAAAAAGAAAGAAACTGTCGCCGCCAGAAATGAATTAGATACTCTTATCTATACATCAGAAAAATCATTAAAAGAACACGGTGATAAAATATCCGGCGATGAAAAGTCCAAAATTGAATCTGCAATTGAAGAAGCTAAAAAAGCTTTAGAAAGCAACGATGCAAATAAAATGAATGAAGCTAAAGAAAAACTTTCCAAAGCATCGCATAATTTAGCACAGAAGATGTATCAAGAAGCTGCTAAAAAACAACAAAGTCAAGCCGGAGCTGCAGGAGGACCTGCGGGAGCAGGACAACAAGAGACTCAGCAACAAGCACAACAAGGCGATAAAGAAAAAGAGAAAAAAGAAGATGAAGAAGTAGTAGATGCAGAATATGAAGTCGAAGATGAGAATGAAGATAAAAAAGAGGAAAATTAGAAAACAATTTTCACACAAATAGACGCAGATAACACACAAATAGACGCGGATAACACACAAATAGACGCGGATAACACACAAATAGACGCGGATAAATCAATCAATAGCTTCCGCCAAAGGCGGACAGACATGGCTCATAGCAACATATAAATTAGCTCAAGGTGGAATTTGTGCTAATCCCTGCCTGCCGGCAGACAGGTGTGTGTTTTTCAAAAATCTGTGCTAATCTCCGCCACAAAGATTAGCGGACAGGTGTGCATTTTATAAACGGAGTTTTTTGAAATGACAAAACGAGATTATTACGAAATTCTGGGTGTAAATAAAAATGCTTCTAAAGATGAGATAAAAAAAGCTTATCGTAAATTAGCTATGAAGTATCATCCTGATAAAGCTTCAGAAAACGATAAAAAACAGTCCGAAGAAAAATTTAAGGAAATATCGGAAGCCTATGCTGTATTGTCCGATGACCAAAAAAGACAAAGATATGACCAATTCGGCCATGCAGGAATAGATTCTCAATACACCTCTGAAGATATATTTAGGGGAGCTGACTTTAGCAGTATATTCGAAGACTTAGGATTTGGTGGAAGCATATTTGATGAAATCTTTGGTGGCAGTGGATTTGGGTCTATTTTCGGTGGAGGAACAAGAACCAGCACTTATCAAAGAAGAGGCCCTGACTTACAATACAATATGTCTATCACCTTTAAAGAAGCAGCATTCGGAACAAAAAAAGAAATTATTATCCCCAGATATGAAAAATGCCCAAAATGTCAAGGAGAAGGAACTGCCCCAGGAACTTCTAAAGAAACTTGTCCAAAATGTGGAGGCACGGGTAAAATATCTATGTCAAGAGGTTTTTTTAGCGTTTCCTCGACATGTAATCGGTGCCATGGAACTGGAAAAGTTATAAGTGTACCATGTTCTCATTGCCACGGAACAGGAAGAGTTAAGAAAAATCGCAAATTAACCGTTAAAATACCTGCAGGAGTCGATAATGGTTCTCATTTAAGAATAGCAGGAGAAGGAGAAACCGGAATGTACGGTGGCAGATCCGGAGATTTATACATTTTAATAAACGTTCAAGAACATCCAATATTTCAACGTCAAGGTTCTGATATTTATTGTGAAGTCCCTATTTCGTTTCCACAAGCTGTGTTAGGTGCAAATATAAAGATACCAACGCTTAATGGAAAAGTAAAAATGAAAGTTCCTTCAGGAACCCAAAGCAGTAAAGTTTTCAGATTAAGAGGTAAAGGAATAACAAGCATACATTCCTATGGAAAAGGGGATTTATTAGTCAAAGTTATTGTTGAAACTCCAACAAATCTAAATAAAGAACAATTAGAATATGTCAAAAAATTTGCTGCAATTTGTGGCGAAGAAGTCTCTCCTATGCAGAAAAGCTTTATGGAAAAGCTAAAAGATTTATTTAAAAATAATTAAACCTACCTAAATATTCTTGACACTACTAACAGCTTATTTTACTTGATTATAAAACACTCTCTTGTTATAATTTCTTAATATACGAATATATACAAAATATAACCACTTAGTTATAATGATTAGTTTTTTAAATAATTTTTTTAAATTAGAAGAATTAAAAACAGATTTCAAAACAGAAATAATAGCTGGATTTACTACTTTTGTAACAATGGCATATATAATTGTCGTAAACCCTGCTATATTATCTGCAGCAGGTCCGCCGCAGCGGGTAGACAGGACTCATAAAAAAATATTAATTAGCTTCCGCCATTGGCGGATAAATGTGTATTTTGAATGGAGTAAAAAATGGCTACAGTAAAACCTTTTAAAGGGATTACATACAATCAAAAAAAAATAAAAAAATTAAACAAGGTTCTTGCGCCTCCATATGATATTATATCAGATAAAAAACAATCTGAGCTTTATATGCAAAGTTCCTTTAATATCATACGGCTTATTTTAGGTAAAGAATTACCTAACGATAATATTCACGATAATAAATATACACGTGCCAAACAATATTTAGAACAATGGCTTGATGCAAATATACTTACACAAGATGAAAGTCCATGTTTCTATATATATGCACAAGATTATACTATATTAAACAAACCATGTACGCGATGGGGTTTTATAGGTTTATACCATTTAAGCTCTGAATCCGATAATATAATCTTCCCACATGAAAAAACTAAACTCGAGCCTAAAAAAGATAGACTGAATTTGCTAAATCAGGTCCAGACAAATCTTAGCCCTATTTTCACATTATTTTCAAATACAAAAGACCTTACAAATTACATTAAAAGTATGTGTGAAAGATGGCAGCCTTTTATTGATGTAGAAATTAATAATGCAAGAAATAGATTGTGGAAATTAAGAGATACAGTATCAGTTAATACTATACAAGAAATCATGGAAGGTAAAAATTTATATGTTGCTGATGGGCATCATCGACTTGAAGTCGCACAACAATATCAGAAATTAAGACATCAAGAAAAAAAATCCCCAAAACCAGCTCCATACGATTATATAATGACATATTTTACTAGCTTAGAAGACCCAGGTTTGTCGATTCTTCCAACACATCGTATGGTAAAATTTAAAAACAATTCAAATAATATAAAAAAAATAAGGCAATTTTTTAAAATAAAAAAATGCGATACTTTAAAAGAAATTAAACAATTTATCAAAGCACACTGTGGCCAAAATATTCAAACATTTGCTATGTTTGACGGAAAATCAAAAAATTTCTATGCTTTAAAAATAAAAAAAGATATATTAGATAAAATCTTAAAAAAAGACAAAGATATACTTGATTTTACTGATAAATTAGATGTTTTAATTTTAGAAGAAATTTTATTTAAAAAATGTTTGAATACTGAATTATCTAATATCGAATATACAAATTCTTCACAAGAGGCTATAAACGAAGTAAAACGTGGAAAATTCGATTCAGCTTTTTTACTAAATCCAATTAACATAAATACTTTAAAGAATATAGTTCGAAAAGGGGAAACTTTACCACCGAAAACTACATTTTTTTATCCAAAACTTACAACTGGATTAATTATGTATAAGTTTTAGAAAATAGAGAACAGAAAGCAGAAAACAGAAGACAGAAAACCCCATACCAATCCTTCGGATGCTACGGGGCAAGCAGAAGACAGAAAATAAACAAATGATGAATCAGGCTGCAGGTTTCAAGCTACAGGCTGCAGGTAACAAGTAACAAGTTGCAAGTAACAGGTAACAAGTAGAAAATAACAAAACAAATTTCTAATTACTAATTGACCTAAATTAGCTCTTAGCTCATAGTAAAACAAGAAACAAGTAATAAGTAAATTACAATATACAATAAACACCTGTCTGCCGACAGGTCCGCCGCGGCGGGCAGGCAGGAATTACAAACAAATTACAAAT
>JAGYNU010000068.1 GCA_018399975.1 Candidatus Omnitrophota bacterium | reverse complement strand
AAGTAGAGAGAAAAAAACTGCAGGCTACCCCGGGAAATTCTATAAATCAGGATTTATGTGACAAATAGGTTACAGACTGCA
This sequence comes from Candidatus Omnitrophota bacterium, assembly GCA_018399975.1. GTDB lineage: Bacteria > Omnitrophota > Gorgyraeia > M55B152 > M55B152 > M55B152. The sequence goes on along the minus strand of JAGYNU010000068.1, from coordinate 5,350 downwards.
AATAAGAAACTTGGAGCTTGGGTATAAGGTTTAAATTTTAAAAATAATGGATAAAATATTCATAAAAAAAGCTGCAGAACACAACTTAAAAAATATAGATGTCAGTATTCCTCGTAATAAATTGGTTGTTATTACAGGCTTAAGCGGTTCTGGTAAATCATCATTAGCTTTTGATACGTTGTATGCTGAGGGACAACGTCGTTATGTAGAAAGCCTTTCTGCGTATGCAAGGCAGTTTTTAGAGCAAATGCAAAAACCTAAAGTAGAATATATCGAGGGTTTATCTCCTGCAATATCTATAGAACAGAGAGTATCTTCGTCTAATCCTAGATCTACCGTTGGAACTCAGACAGAAATTTATGATTATTTAAGATTATTGTATGCACGTGCAGGAACTCCTTATTGTTTTAAATGTGGACGAAAGATAGAAAGTTTGACAGTTGAAGATATTATCAGGAATATATTAAATATAGCTGAAAATAAAACTATATATATATATGCACCTGTTATAAAAGGCAAAAAAGGGGAACACAAAGAATTGTTAAAACAAATTCGCAAACAAGGTTTCATTAAAATTAAGATTGATAATGAATTGTTGGATATAAATGAAGATGTAGCGCTTAATAAAAATAAAAAACATAGTATTAGTATTTTAGTAGATAGGTTTAAGGTGAGTAAAGAAAATAAAATAAGATTGGTTGATTCAGTTGAAACGGCATTAAAGGCAGGAAACAAAACTATTTTTGTAGAAGTTGAAAACAGTAAACAGTTAATTTACAGTACAGAACGTGGATGTGTTCATTGTGGAATAGGGTTAGGAGAATTGAATCCAAGAAATTTTTCTTTTAATAGCCCATACGGAGCTTGTAATTCTTGTAATGGTTTAGGGACTAAGTTAGAAATAGATCCTGATTTAGTAGTGCCGGATAAAACTAAGTCAATTAATCAAGGAGCAATTAAACCATGGAGACGTGGGGGTAGGCGGTTATTAATTTATTATAATGGCTTATCGAGTGAATTGGCTTATTCTTATGATATAAATTTAGATGCTCTATTCAAAGATTTAAATAAGAAGAGTAAAGATATAATTTTGTATGGTTCGAATAGTTTTGAAGGTGTTATTCCAAACCTGGAGAGACGTTTTATCGAGACTAAAAGTGATTATGTTAAAAATGAAATTAATAGATATATGAGTATGTTACCTTGTCCTGATTGCAAAGGGCAGCGATTAAAGCCAGAAAGCTTAGCAGTAAAAATAAATGATAAGAATATTTACGAATTAACAGAGATGTCTATTTACGAGCTAAAAGACTTTTTATCAAAGTTAAAATTAGAAAAAGAAAAAAGAAAAATTTCTTCTCAAATTTTAAAAGAAATTAATTCTAGATTAGATTTCATGATAGATGTTGGACTATCTTATCTTAGTTTAAATAGAAAAAGCGAAACTTTGTCGGGAGGAGAATCAGAAAGAATAAGGTTGGCTACTCAAATAGGTTCGGGGTTAGTAGGTGTTTTATATGTTTTAGATGAACCTAGTATTGGGTTGCATCAAAAGGATATTTCAAAATTGCTTAATACTTTGAATAGATTGCGTGATTTAGGCAATACTGTAGTTATTATAGAACATGATGAATCTACTATTAGAAAAGCTGATTATATAATTGATCTTGGGCCGGGGGCTGGTAAAAATGGGGGGCATGTTGTTGCAGAAGGGAATGTAAAGGATATTATAAACAATTCTAATTCATTAACTGGTAAATATTTAAAAAGAGAATTAAAAATAGCTCTTCCTGCTAAATATAGAAAAGTTGATGTTAAAGATAATGCAATTAAAATAATTGGTGCTGAAGAAAATAATCTAAGGAAAATAAATGTTACTATACCCTTGGGATGTTTTATCTGCGTAACTGGTGTTTCAGGCAGTGGGAAAAGTACTTTAGTTAATGAGGTATTTTATAAGGTTTTAGCTAATAAATTATATAATTCGAAGTTTAAACCGGGAAAGCATAAGGATATTAAAGGGATTGAGAAAATAAAAAATGTTGTTGTTGTAGATCAATCTCCGATTGGACGAACACCCAGATCAAATCCTGCAACTTATACAGGAGTTTTTACGTATATTCGTGATTTATTTTCTCGTGTTCCTGAATCTAGGATTCGCGGATATAAACCTGGAAGGTTTAGTTTTAATGTTAAAGAAGGACGTTGTCAAGCCTGTAACGGGGATGGGGTGAAAAAGATAGAAATGCATTTTCTTCCTGATGTGTATGTAACCTGTCAAGCTTGTAAAGGGACCAGATATAATGAGGCAACATTACAGATAAAGTATAAAGGATACAATATAGCCGAAGTTTTAAATATGACTATTGAAGAAGCTCGAGGATTATTTTGCAATGTTCCAGCTATAAAAAACAAGTTGGATTTATTGATAGATGTTGGCTTGGGATATATGCAATTAGGCCAGCCTGCTACAACGCTTTCAGGAGGAGAAGCACAGAGGATTAAATTATCACGTGAATTATCAAAAAGGGGAAGAAAAAAATATTTATATATTTTAGATGAACCAACAACTGGCTTGCATTTTGCTGATATTGACAAGTTATTGTCTGTTATACAGTCTTTAGTAGATTCAGGGAATACGGTTTTAGTGATAGAACATAATTTAGACGTAATAAAGTGTTCTGACTATATTATTGACTTAGGGCCAGAAGGCGGAGATAATGGAGGAAAGGTGATTTTTCAAGGAGAAACAAAAGAAATAGTTAAGATTAAAAGTTCCTATACGGGTAAGTATTTAAATGAAAAGTTATGAATATTAAGTTTTTAATTTTAGCTTTCATCATTTTTGGTAGTATGTTTTATGATTTAAATGTATTGTTTGCAGATGAATTCGATGATTTTTCTGTCGCAGAACAGGCATTTAAAGATGGATTTTATGATATAGCAAAAGCGAAATTAGTTCAATTTTTAAATGATTACCCAGAATCTGAAAGAAAGGCGCAAGTTTTGTTAATATTAGGTCAGTGTTTTAACAAAACTCATAATTATCATAAAGCTGATTTATATTTAGAAAAAGCTTTGAATTCTAAAGGCGCTGATTTTATTAAAGATGTAATTTATTTTTGGTTAGGTGAATTATCATTTAAAGCAGAACGGTTTTCAGATGCTATTGGGTATTACCAAAAGGTTATCGATGATTATCCACAGTCTGAATATGCTTTTAAATCATATGAATCCTTGGCAAAAGTATATTATTTTGAAAAGCAATATAAACAAGCTGTAGAGCAATACACTGTAATGGTAGAGAAATATAAAGATGATCCACGCATAGTGGATATTTTATTCAAACAGGCTTTGTCATTATTTAAATTAAAAAGATATAATAAATCTAGGGAAATAATCAAAAGATTTTTAGACCGTTATGATTCGAAAAAGTTACTTGATAAGGCTTATTATTATTTAGGCGAAAATTATTATAATTTAGAATCTTATAAAGATGCTTTTTTTTGGTATAAAAAAGTTATCGAAGTTTCTAATAATAATAAAATTATTCAATTAGCAGAGTATAGTATTGCGTGGTGTAATTTAAAATTATCAAATTACCAGAAAGCTATTGAACAATTTCATAGGATATATAATGAATTTAAAGATTTTGAATATATGGATTCAGTATTATATGGATTGGGGAGGTCTTTTTATAAACAGGGGGATTACAACGAGGTTTTAAAAAACTATCAAGAATTAGTTAATGTTTATACTGAAAGTCAATGGTTAAATGATACATATTTGGAAATGATTGATGTATTATTTGAATTACAACGTTATCAACAAGCTTTAAATTTATCGAATGAAGCATTGTCAAAATTTAAAGATACATCTTTAAAAAACGAATTTTTATATAATCAAGGATGGTTGTATTTACGCTTAGGAAATATATCCGAAGCTATTAATGTTTTTGAAAAAGTAATACAAACAGGAGATAAATTGCTAAAAATTAGAAGCGTTTGTAGGCTTGGGGATATATATTTTGAAAAGGAAAATTACAAAAAAGCCATGGATTATTATGATATGGTTTTAACTCAGTATTCTGGCAGTCCATATGATTATTATGCTCAATATTGGTTAGGTATGAGTTTGTATAGGTCTCAAAATTATCAAGGTGCTTCAATTGCATTTCAGACATTTTTAGAACATTATCCCGAAAATTATTTAATTCCTGAAGTGAGATTCTATTTAGCGCAGTCTTTATTTTACGATGGTAAATATGAAGAAGCTAAAGATTATTTTAAATTTATAGCTTTAAATTATACACATAAAGATATTTCAAAAAAAGCTTATATACAATGGGCAAATTCTTTATATAATACAGAACAATATGAAAAAGCTATAGAAATGTTTAGGGATATTTATAATGGAGACTACGCTGAAGATACTAAACAGATTGCTTTATATCAGTTGGGGTGGTGTTTTTATCAAAAGGGTGAAGAAAGCCAAGCCATAAGTATTTTTGAAGATTTTTTAAGTTTATTTCCTGAATCTGAATATATTCCCGATATAAAGTTCTGGTTAGGCGATTTTTACTATTCGCAAGGCGATTTTACAGGAGCGATAAAACAATATAATAATTTTACGCAGCAATTTCCTAATCATATACTTTTTTATGACGCAACATATTGGATTGGCTGGTGTTATTTTAAACTGGGTAATTTATCTAAAGCTTTAGAAAAATTTCAATTTGTTTCCAATAAGTCTGAAGATGAATCTATAGTGGTTGATTCGCAAATTAGAATTGCAGAGATTTTTTTACAACAGGCAAGGTATGATGAAGCAATTGTTATCTTAGAGAGTATAATTTTAAATTCAGATAATGTTTATTTTAAAAATATGGCAAAAAGAAGTCTTGGTGATGTTTATAAAACGATTGAGAAATATGATCAGGCTATCGAAGTATATAAAACCGCTATTAATAAAGAGAAAAACTCGGATAATTGGAACGCTTATCTGCAATTTAACATTGCTTTATGTTATGAAAAAAAGGAAGAGATGTCAAAAGCAGTTTCAGAATATTTAAATGTTGGATATCTTTATCCTGATTCGTCTTTTTGGAGTATTAGAAGTAAAATTAATGCTGCAGAGATATTGGAAAAACAAAAAAAATGGCAGGAGGCTTTAAAATTATATAGCGATTTGGTGGAGAAAGAATCAGAGATTGGTAAGAATATTAAAGAACGTATCGATTGGATTAAAGAATATAAATTAGATTCAGTTGATGAATGATAGATAAATCTTTTATTTTGAATAATTTCATAAATTGTAATATAATTTATTTAGACAACAGAAAACAGAGAAC
>JAGYNU010000067.1 GCA_018399975.1 Candidatus Omnitrophota bacterium | reverse complement strand
TAACAGGAACCCCAGTTATATCTTCAAATTTCTTTATCAAATCCCAATATCGTAAATTTGTTTCTCTGCTAACTGTTTGAATGCGTGCAGTCCCATCTATGTGTGTTACCCCTGGAATTACATTTCTTTTATTATTTTTTACACCAGCAGCCAATATCATAAACGGAGATTTTTGTTTTAAATCAAAATATTCGGTTGCTTTTTCCTCTAATACAGATGGGGCATATGGCCTAAAAGATTCTCTTTTTTTTACTTTAGAATTAACTAATTCCTTTACCTTAGGATTGCATGGATTGGCTAATATTGAACGATTACCTAATGCCCGCGGGCCATATTCCATTTTACCCTGAAACCATCCAATTACTTTATTTTCGGCAATTTTTTGTGCAGTAAATTTTATTAAATTTTCATTTAACATTATCGTATAATCAATATTATTCTTAGATAAAGCTATTTCAATTTGTTTAGAAGAAAACTCAGGGCCAATATAAACATCTTCCATTACATAATTTCTTTTATTATTTAAAAGGTTGTTATAAACATAAAAAGCCGCTCCTAAAGCGCCCCCTGCATCTCCTGCAGCAGGTTGAATAAAAATTTCTTTAAACTCTGTTTCTTCCAAAATTCTATGATTTATTACACAATTTAAAAACAAACCACCGGCAAGGCATAATTTATCTTTCCCAGTCTGTTTATAAACATTCTTTGCTATATTAATTATAATTTCTTCGACAAACTTTTGTAAACTTGCTGCTATATCATAGTGCTTTTTATTTATTTTTTCACCAATTTTACGAGGTTTGCCAAAAACTTTAACAAATTTTTGACTATACATTCTATTCCCTTTATTAAAACCAAAATATTTTCTATCTAAATGAAAACTTCCATCGTCCCTTATATTTATAATTTCCCTTAACTTATCTAAATAAATCGGTTTACCATATCCAGCCAATCCCATTATTTTTCCTTCTCCATTAAGTGCTTTAAAACCTAAAAATGTAGTAACGGCGGTATAAATTAAACCTAATGAATCTGGATAATGAATTTCTCTAAGCATTTTTATTTTGTTTTTTTCACCATAGCCATAAGTTAATGTAGCGAATTCTCCTACACCATCCGCCGTTAATATCGCCGCTTCTGGAAATCCCGATACCAAAAAAGCACTGGCAGCATGAGAAAGATGGTGTTTTACAAAAAGAGTTTCTTTTTGGTATGCTAATTCATTCTTTAATATCAAGGGAATAATAAGTCTTTCACTTAGCCACTCGGGAATTGTTCTTAAAAAATTCTTAATTGAGAAAGGATATGAACGCAAATGGTCTAATACTAAACGATAAAACTTTAGGTAGGGTTTTTCGTAAAATACTACATAATCTACATCATTAATTGTAATGCCAGCTTTTTGTAAACAAAAATTTATTGAATAATACGGAAAACCTTTGGAATATTTAATTTTATCGAACCGCTCTTCTTGCACAGCTGCAACTATTTTATCATCGGATAATAAACAAGCTGCGGAATCATGATAAAAACATGATATACCCAGAACCTTCATCTATAACCCTTCTTTTTTAACTAAATACCTGCATATATAAATGTAATAACAGCAGTAGGCCCTAAATAAAAACATAAAATTGCTAACAAAGTCAAAATTATAAAGATTGGAGCCAAAAAATAAATTTTATATTTTCTAACCATAAAAAATAATTCTTTGAATATATATAATATTTTTTTCATATCAAAATTTTTATCAAGATTGCCTTAAGCATTCTTTAAATGTAGGATTATACCCTTCTGTTTTAATCCAAAAACTTTTGTTTTTTTTCGATATGCCTTTTAAAATTCTAAATTTAAAAATAAACATAAAAATTACCATAATACCAAAAACTAAAAAGTAAACTATAAATAAAAATATAAAAGTTAAAATTTTTTGTGTAAATATAAATATTTTTTTTGTAAATGCTTTAATTTTTTTCAAAATATATTAAATTATTTTACAACCCAATTTATTTATTGTTTTGTTTACAAATTTTTTATCAAAACTAATTTTTAATTTCTTCAATGCTTCTTCTCTGGTAATTTCCCCTTCTCTTATCAACTTAGCCATTTCTATATGATAATGTGTATATCCATAATATTTCATTGATAAATATACGCTGGCAAAATTAAGTAAACAATTGGTAGAACCCTCAGGATAACTTAAATCTACAGGAACCCACTGCAATTTCTGTTTTAAAATCGAGTTCACCTCATCAATATTCCAAGGTATATACCAATGGGGAGAAACAACCAATCCTCTAAAATTTTTTTTTGCATCTATTATATTCTGAGGAAATTTTCGATATTTTACCCTCTTTTTAAGAGTATTAACAACATAGTTTCTGGTAACATTTGAAATTTCTTCATACTCTTTACCACAGTCACTTTTTTCTAAAGACTGCCCTTTGGTCCATCCCCCTATAATTATAGGAATATTAAACCGAGTAGCTATATCAAAACTTAATTGTATATACCATAAAGTACAAATGTGGCAAATAGAAACTTTTGGATTATTCTTTATAATATCAAAAAATACATCCATCATATAATTGGATTTATAATACATCCAATCTACATTTAATATTTCTACTGTCCTTTTAACATTTTCTACTGCCTGTTTGTTTTCAAAACCATGGTCAAAGGTAAAAACTAAAGGATTTAAATGATACTTTTCTTTTGCATAATATAAACTCATTGCACTGTCTTTTCCTCCACTACATAGAACCATACAATCATATTTCCCTTTAGCTTTATTTTTATATCTTTCAAGTTGTTTTATTAATTCTATTTCTAAAAGCTGTCTTTCAGTTTTACCTGTTTTTTTTTGATTTTCGTATTCTACACAGATATTACAAATGCCATCTTCATTTAAATATATATTAGGTTTAGCTTCAGGTAATATGCATCTTTTACACAACATACTCAATCCTTGCCCTTTATCTGGGCAGTTTCCATTTCCATTTATGGTCTAAATAAACGGTCCCATGGTCTTTTTTTGTGAAAACCATATTAAATCTTAAATTACCGTGATTAAAACATACAAATGCACCTTTATCAATATCCCAAAAACCAACCGATACTCTATAACCACCAGGTAATAATTTCAAGCTATTATAAACCAAAGAAACTTTGTTATCATCTGACCTAATCTTTTTTACTGTTCCATGACAATAAACTCCATCTTCTCTAAATAAACCAACCCATAAAACAATCCTATTAAAAATATTATTGCCATTTATTTTAAAACTAACTTGAATTTTTACATATTCATTAGTAAGAAAAATTTTTTTTGATACACCTTTTTTATCTAATAGTTTAATATCCTTAATATATATATTATTGGACTGTAATTTTTTACCCCATTCATTTTTTAAGTAATTGATTTTAATATTATTGCTTAAATTATCACTTTTAAAAAAATTTAAAAGCTGCCCATTTTGTTTTTTTCCTGCAATTCTAAATGAATGACAACATCTATGATAATCGTATGCAAAAGTTTCATCTTTATCCCAAATTACTACAGCTAAATAATATATACCTGGATTTAGTAATAATTTTTTATATTCTAACCTAAAAAAACCTTCTCCTTTACTTAATTCTCTTAATTCATATCCATCATTTTTGGTGTTAGGCCCATAACAATAAACTCCATCTTCTCTAAATAAAGCTATGCCAAAATGATAATTTTTTATTTTTTTATGTACTTTAAAATTAGCTTTTACAAATAATTTACTACCGGTTTTAAAATTTGACGAATAAACATGCCATCTATTCAACGTTTTGACCTGAGTAATTTCCACTTCGTTGCTTCCTTTCTTTTCCCCCCAACATTCCATATCAATAGCCCACTTTTTTGTATCTTTAACTAAATTAGACCTTTTTTGCCGTTCTAAAAATTTTTTTTGATTTAATAATTTTAAATAATGATTAATACCCTCTGAAGTAGGTCCATTAAAACTTAATTTTCCTTCTTCTAATAATATAACTCTATTACAAAGTTTACTTATAACATCCATTGATTGTGTGCTGATAACCATAGTTTTACCTTGTGCTTTAAATTCTTCTAACTTTCTAAAACATTTCTTTTGAAAAGATATATCCCCCACCATTATAATTTCATCAATAACAAGTATTTCAAAATCAATATGAGTAGCAATACTAAATCCCAACCTCATCTTCATCCCATCAGAATATCCTCCCAACGGTTCATTAATAAAATCTCCTAATTCTGAAAATTTTACTACATCATCAAATTTATTTTTTATATCAGACTTTTTTAAACCAAGCAGGCTGCTATTAAGATAAATATTTTCTCTCCCAGAAAGTTCATCTTGAAAACCTGCTCCTAAAGTAAGTAAACTCGATACTTCACCTGTTTTTCTTAAATTTCCAATAGTAACAGGAATAATACCAGCAATAATCTCAAGTAAGGTAGTTTTCCCAGCCCCATTTCTGCCAATTAAACCTATTATCTCCCCGTCTTCTACTTCAAAACTTATATCTTTTAAAGCCCAAAATTCCTCATTTGTACTAAACACTTTGGAATGAGAGCGATTTATTCCTTCTTTTTTAATAAATTTTCTGCTTACATTCTTTAATTCAATAACTTTCATAATGCATACAAATTTAATTTCCCTACTATCTTTTATAATATTTAAAACTATTAAATATCGATATAATAACTAAACCTTAATTCACATTTTTTAAAAACATAAAATCCTATAATCAACATTGAAAAAGAAAATATTAAAGGAACTATTAAAGTATTAAAAACATTTACACCTTGCGGTAAGGTTTTATAAAAACCATCTAATAGAGTCAAACGATACAAATTTAATATACCAACTAAAGGATTTAACATATAAATTTTAAACAAATATTCATTATTTAAGTCAGCGACTAGATTTAAAGAATATATCCCTGGGGTAAGAAAAAACAATGTTAGCAATAATATTTCTACTATATATTCTATATCTCTATATATTACTTGTAATCCAGCAAATAAAAAACTAAATCCCAAAATAAAAACAGTATGTATTAAAATCACAAAAGGCAACAACAAGAAAAAAATAGTATAACCAAATTTAAATATGCCCAGTAATATAAATATAACCAAAATGGCAGGTAAAAAATTTATTAAATTTGCTAAGACAATTGATACAGGCAATAATTCTTTAGGAAAAGAAACTTTTTTAACTAAATTTTTATTACCTATTATGCTATTCGTGGATTCTCCTACAGAGCCTTGGAAATATCTCCATGGCAATAAAGCTGTTATAATATAAATAAAAAATGGATAATTTTCTACTTTCGCATGCATAAAATTCGAAAAAACTATTTTATATACTACAGCTATACAAAAAGGTATAATAATAGTCCATAAAAAGCCAAAAACAGGCCTACGATACCTTGTCTTTAAATCTTTAATAGCCAATTCATACACCATATTGCGATATTTTATTATACTTTTTAACATATACAATAGATTTTACT
>JAGYNU010000066.1 GCA_018399975.1 Candidatus Omnitrophota bacterium | reverse complement strand
TCTCAATTTTAGCATTATTAACATTTTCCTCTATTGATTCTAACTTTTGTTTGTAATTCATTGCTTATCCCCCTTTAATTCTTTTATAAATTCTTTTCCACTTATACTATAATTTCCTTTTGTTCTCATAGAACTTATATCATAATTGTTGGGCAATAAAAGAATAATCTCTTTTAATTGTTTAATAGAGTTTATAAATACATTCCTTGTAGATTCTATCTCTAAAATGTTTTGGCATTCTTTTGCTTCTTCATCACTATACTTTATTGTTTTTATAAGATAACCTTTTTTCATTTTTTTAATTCTCCAATTTTAAGAATTGAATAAACGATATACATTATATAACTTCGTTTTTTTATATTTTCTACTGATGGACATTTTTATCAATATTTAAACTTGGCAATATTTTATTTTATTTTTTTCACTTTGCAATACCCCCTATCCTTTCTATTATTTCATCTTTAACTTCAGTATCTACATCACTTTCTTTTGCTAACCTTTCTACCATATCTCTTATGTTAAGATTTTTAGTTTTAGCATCTGTTAAAGTAGAAACAAATTTATTTATATCTTCATCAAACTCTTTGCTTTCTGCTACTGCTTCCATGTTAAATGCTTTTTCAGGTTCTTTAGCAGATTTTAATTTTATTTTTTCTATGTCTTTGGTTTTAGTATCTAAAAGTAATACTTTAGGTATAATATCTATCTCAGCTATTTTACGCCTTCCTATACAGCCATTAGCAATAAATTTAGTTCCTTTAATTTCTTTCTCAAACTGATGATGATTATGTGCTATGATAACTAAATCGTAATTAGTATCTATTCTATCCATAGGAATATGCAAAGCAGAAAAAGGCAAAGGTTTTTTTGTAATAAGAGAATGAACTATTGCTATGGTAAACTTATCCTTTTTATTATGTTTTAACTTTTTGCAATCTTTTTCTATTCCATGATAATAATCATAACCTTTAATAAAAATATCCTTATTCTCAATTTCTGTTAAATGGTTAACTAATTTAGAACGTCTTATTATGTGTGCCATAGAGGAAGCAGTAGAAGTTTCTAATCTATTTCCTATCTCACAATGATTACCATATAAAACTTGCCATTGTATCCCTGTATCCTCTATTCTATCTAAAAAATCATCTACTATGGTATTGGCAACTAAAGGAGAATTAAATAAATCACCACCATCTAAAATGCTATCTACTTTTTCTTCTTTAGCAATAGTTAATATTTCATCTATTTTTGTTAATACATCTTCGTAGTAATTGCCTACCCTATTAATAGGATTTTTACCCTTTAAATGAATGTCTTGTGTTATAAGTAATTTGCTCATTAGAATTATCTATCCCTTAAATGTATTTGTGCCTCCAACTGATTTATTACATTCTCTATTCTTTCTATTAATTCGTCTCTTTCAATTAATAACTTATCATAACAATGTTCACAATATACTATTTCACTTTCTTTTATTTTTTCATTACATTCATCACAATAACTATCTCTCATTTTCTCACCTCCTATTTTTTAAATCTTACTATAAATATACCATATACTACCCCATTTTATCAACCTCCTAAACTAATTTTTTTTAATATTTTTTCATCTATTACCGTTTGACAAGTAGGGCATTTACCATAATCCTTTAAAATAGTCTTATACTCTTTAGTTCCTTTATTTATTATACTATCCCTGTTATCAATTTCTATAATTATGTTGTTAATTTGTTCCTCAACTTTCTCTAATTCTAATTGTTCTAATTTATTTTTTTTCTCTATTAACTTATAAATATTCTTGAAATTTATAGTAGGTATCTTTTTTTCTTTTAACTTTTTATTTATAACTCCTAACTCACTATTCAAATTACTATACTTATCATTTAATTCCTTTAATTTATTATATTTATCTACTTTATCTTTTAAATTCTTTATAGCAGTTTTATCTATTTCTCTTATACTATTAAGTGATTTATTAGTATTTTCTAACTCTTTATTGTTATTTGCTAATTTAGATTTATACTTTTTTAGTTTATCTTTTTTATCGTTCAACCGTTGAACGTCTGAATATAGATTATTTACTATATCTTGTATAGGTTTTAACCTATCTTTTTCTTTATTTACTTCTTTTAAATTATCATTTAATTCTTCCAATCTTTCTTTCTCTGTTTTTATTTTCCTATTTAACCCTAACAAATCAGAGTTTAAAGATTTAAAAACGTTATCTAAAATATCACTACCTGTAATTTTATTAAATAATTTCATTCTAAAAGTAGCAGGCTTATCTAATAAAAAAGGTAAAGATATCTGATTAGCAATGTTTAAATTAATACTTTCATTATCTACTTCTAATTGGGATAACCCTAATACATTTTTAATATCATCTGGAACTTCTCTACCTATCTTATTATACTCTTTTTTATCATTATCTCTATACAGAATATACCTATTTTTAGAAGTGGATTTTACTCTTTCAATACCAACACCATTATCTAAAGTAATTTTAACAGAAGTTTCTTTACTGCCTTCTTTTCTAATTACATCTCCTTGAATACCGGAATAACAAACCCAATCAATAGCACGCACTAAACAACTCTTGCCTGCATCTGATTTCCCATATACTACATTTACTCCATCTACTAAATCTACTTTTAAATTAGAATGTTTTTGAAAGTTTTTAAGTTCAATTGTTTTTATCACTACCTACCTCCTAACATGCCCTTAAAACGCCGTCAGAGCCTCGTAGAGAGGAGTTCTCTACTTGGTAAAGGGTATGGTATGTCTTTTTAGAATAACCTCTTAAAATGGCTATTATTACATTTTATACTGAACTATGTATTCATTTCTATTAATAAATTCTATCTTCAATTGAATAGCATTTAATTTTCTATTGAGTTCTATAATATTATAGTTAAGTAAATAAATAGCAATAATTAAAGATAAAACTATCAGTAATTTTAGTATTTTTTCTAACATTATAAATAACAACTATCTCCTTCGCATTTAGAATAAACCTGTTCACCTTTACTGCCATCTCTAAATACTGTTATCCCTTTACATCCCCATTTATGTGCTTTAATATATATATCTTTTATAGTATCTATGTCTGCATCATTAGGTAAATTAATAGTTTTGCTTATAGAATTATCTATCCATTTTTGAAACTCTGCTTGAATTTTTAAATGCCACTCGGGAGATACTTCGTGAGCTGCCCTTATATATTTACTATATCTTTTTTCTTTTATTTCGCCTATATCATCTGATAACTTCCTTACATAATTTCTTGAGAAAAAAGGTTCTATTCCACTAGAACAAGAAGCAAGTATAGATATACTTCCAGTAGGAGCTACTGTTAATACCGATGCTGATTCTATAGCTATAGATTGAGCTAATTGTAGCATTTTACCTATTTCTTTTATTACTTTTAACGTTGCTTTACTATCATAATATATGCCCATTTTACATAACATATCTGCAAAGCCCATTACCCCTAAACCAATTCTATTATACTTTTTTAAGGCTGTTTTACATTCAGGTACTGGAAAATAATTCTTTTTATTTACATTCAATAAAAACTGAGTACCTAATTCTATTAATTCTTTTAATTTTCTTTTAGATAGGTTACCTTTTTTTGTAACACATTTAGATAAATTGATACTACCTAATGTGCATGACTCATAACTATGCATGTTTTCTTCTCCGCAGGGATTACTAGCAATGATAGGATTATCTTCTTCTGTATTGTCTTCATTTATTCTATCATGAAATTGTAATCCTGGGTCACCATTCATCCATGCACCCATTGTTATTAACTGAAAAATAGTAGATGCTCTTATTCCACCTTTAAATTGTTTAGTTTTTGGGTCTCTAAATCTAATATAACCATCTTCTTCTATTTGTTTCATATGTTCATCAGTAACCCTAACTGAAAGATTGCTATTAGTTAAAGTCCTATTTTCTATTTTTTCTTTTACAAAATCTACTATTTCAGGATGGTCTATGTTTAATATATTCATCTGGGCTCCCCGACGAAAACCTCCTTGCTTTACAGCGTTGGTCATAGCATCAAACATACGCATAAAACTAACTACTCCTGAAGCATGGCCTCCTCCCGACAAAGAACTTCCTTTTGGTCTTATTTCTGACCAATTCATACCTACCCCACCGCCATGTTTAAAGATAATACCACTGTCTTTTAAAGTTTTAAAAATACTTTCCATATTATCATGTATAGGTAAAACAAAACATGCTGATAGACAATGTTTATTTCTTCCTGCGTTTCTAATAGTGGGAGAATTAGGCAAAAATTCCCTTTCTTCCATTATTTTCTGAAATTGTTTTCTTTGATTTTTATTATTGCCAATATGATAAGCTACTCTTTCAAACACATCCTCCGGTTTCTCTCCTTCTTTACAATATCTTGCTTTTAATAGTTTTTTAGCGTCTTTAGTTAATTTCAATTTAATCTCCTCTCTTTATTACTTCTATTTCTTCCATACTATCATACACCTTACCACACGACCTGCATTTGTATTTTATCTTATTAAATACAGTTAGTTTATCTGTTTTTAAATTATAATCACATATAGTTTCAAATACTCTACCACTATTACATTCTGGACATTTTAATAATAACATTTATCTAGCAGAGCTCCTTAATAGTTTCTTCCTCTGTTCTTTTGTAATGTTAGAATATTTTTCTCGACCATAAGCTCCGCAATTATTACATCTTATAGCGTTATATCTACCACATTGAGTATAATAATTTCCGTTTATCTCTAAATCTTTACTACCACAATTAGAACATCTATGCCCCATATCTTCATAATACAACCCTAAATTAGGATGTGAGTGCATCCAAGGTCGTAACTTAAAATATACTTCTTCTAATACTCTAACATCTTGTTGGTTATAATCTAACATTTTACTTAACGCTTTCTTACCATCTTTACCGCCATTTACACACCTAGTCCATAAATTTCTATTAGTTTTTTTCTTTTCTATGTTAGCGAGTATTTTACCTAAATAATCTAGTTTATTAGAAAGAAAAGCAAACTCTTTTCTAGAATGCCTGTAAGTATCTATTTGTTGATAAGGGGATACAGGAGGCAAATTGTTAAGTATAAATCTAGTTTTAATTATTGGCTCATCGAAGTAAATGCTATTATGCCCTATGATTATGTCGCTTTCTTCTAATAATGTCCATAACTTTTTCATTATTTTCTTATCTTTTCTATTAAAAGCATCTTTAGGAGTAACTTTCTCACCCATAATCTCACTATCACATAACCATTTAGCAGACCAAGTAATTATTGAACGAGGTTTTTTTATCACACTATAATTAACCCATTGTTTACCTAACTTCCAAATTTCTGCTTCTATTGGCGATGTTTCTATGTCTAATAATAATATTTTAGGATTATCATATTCATTACCTATTTCTAATCCCTTTTCTCTTGCTAGCCTTTTATAACGATTTAAAGTAGATGGTTTAATATCAAAAAACTCTAAAGTAGAATCTCCTCCTCTTTCTTTATTATAAGACAATACTTGCTTTAATCTCTTTGTTTTAACCATTATTTTCACTTCCCTTATTTAAAATTTCATCACCAAAAGTTTCAGATAATTCTAAAACCTGATTATACCTAATATCTCTTAATAATTCTAACTCTAAAGTAGTAGCATACAATAATTGTTTTAGTAACTCTACTACTGGGTCATCTCTTTTATCTATCTCTGCTAATTCTCTAAACCAATCAATCTTTTTCTTTAAATCTTTACTTGTTATCATTCTTACCATACTCCATACCTTTAGGTTTATTT
>JAGYNU010000065.1 GCA_018399975.1 Candidatus Omnitrophota bacterium | reverse complement strand
ATAATAGGCGAATAGTCTTGACAAAAAAATCAGCTTATGTTAAATTATAAGTTAATTAATTAAAAACATATCCTAAAAAGGAGGCCAATATGGCAAAAGCCAAAAGATGTGCTGCTAAAACTAAGTCTGGCAAAAGATGCAAGAATAAAGCAGTTGGCAGATCCAAATATTGTGCTATTCATAAAAAAAAGTAAAATATCTAACAAGCATTTATTTAAATTCGTTTATACCCCTTGGTTTTTACAGCTAAGGGGTTTTTTTATAAAAATTAATAATTATAATATATGAAAAAGATAATCAATAACATTATTTTAATAATAGCAATTCTCTTAAATTGTACTGGATGTGCAAATGTTGTATACAATGCTTCTACTGGAAAAGAACATATTTCATTTATCTCAACTTCAAAAGAAGTAAAAATCGGAAAATCATTATCAGAAAAGGTTGAAGAACAATTTGGTTTGCTTGATGATATAGAAAAACAATCACGCATTGAAAAAATTGGCAAAAAATTAGCTCGATTTAGTTATAGAGAAGATATAATATATCATTTTGATATAATAAAAGAAGAAGAACCCAATGCATTGGCATTACCGGGTGGGTATATATATATAACCAATACATTATTTGATAAGTTAGATAACGATAATCAATTAGCAAGTGTTTTAGCACATGAAATGGGACATATTGAAGCCCGACATAGTATATATAGATTACAAAAAGCCTTAGGATATGGAATGCTCAATGTGATTATAAATAAAAATGCTTCCAGGGAAACATCATATAAAACCTCACGAGCAATTGGAGAATTATTTCTATCATATTCTCGACAAGATGAATTCGAAGCAGATAAACTATCAATAGACTTTTCAAAAAAAGCAGGTTATAATCCTTATGCTATAATAGAAGTTTTGAACAAACTAAAACAAATAAATAAAGAAAAAGAAATAGAAAGATTAAAGATTAGGACTCATCCTTATTTAAATGACAGAATTAGAGAAGCAAAAATCCGTTTAGAAGGAAAGATAAATTATGTAGATCATATAAATAAAACTTATGAGGAGAAGAAATGACTGCTTTGAAAAAATTCAAGATAGCAATTTTTCTAATCATTTCGATAATCATAATAGGAACTCTTAGTTATATGTTAATAGAAGAAAAAAATCTATTAGACTCCTTATATATGACTATCATAACAATATCTACAGTAGGATTTAAGGAAGTTTTTGAGCTAAGTGCTGCTGGAAAAATATTTACGATATTTTTAATTATTTCAAGCCTATCTATATTAGCTTTTGGATTAAATATAATAAATTCTTTTATATTAGAAGGTGAATTTAAAGATTTAAGCAGGAGGCGTAGAATGCAAAAAAAAATAAAAAGAATAAAAGACCATTATATCGTTTGTGGAACAGGACAAACTGCACAACAAGTTATAAAAGAATTTTCAGATGCAAAAGTAAATTTTGTAGTAATAACACATACTAATGAACCAGAAAAAGAATTACCTAAAATTATCTTTAATAAAAATATTACTTATTTAGAAGGAGATGCTACAAATGATGAGGTTCTCAAGGAAGCAAAAATAAAGCAAGCCAAAGGTTTAATAGCTGCTTTATCAACAGATACTGACAATTTATTTGTTATATTATCAGCAAGAAGTTTGAATCCCAACCTGCAAATTGTTGCACGTACTGTAGAAGAATCCGCATTAAAGAAGATGCGGAAAGCCGGAGCAAGCCATGTAATATCACCTGATATCATAGGAGGAACAAGAATGGCTTCAATGATACTAAGGCCATCTATCATAGACTTTTTGGATATCATGTGTAAAAATGATTCAGATTTAAGCTTGAAAATGGAACAAGTAAAAATACCTGAAAAAAGCCATATAAATGGCAAAACATTAAATGAAGCACAAATCCCCAAAAAAACAGGCCTTATTATAGTTGCAGTTAAAAAAGTCGAATCAGAAAAATTTACATATAATCCTGGCCCAACTCATATGTTAAACTCAGGAGATACTTTAATAGTATTAGGCAAGGATATACAAATCAAAAGCTTAGAAGACTATATAAAATCTTAAAATATATGAAAATAAAAAAAAACATTAAAATAGTTATCTTACTAACCAGTTTAATACTTCTAAACATATCAAGCACAAGCAAAGCTAATATCACAAAAGAAACTCTAAATAAAATCGAAACAAATTTTATATCAAATAAAAACAACAAAATAATACGTGAAAAGTATAAAAATAATCTACTTGAATTTCTTTTAAACGCATATAATAAAAAAAATACTGATACATCACTGGATATTTGCCAAAAAGCAATACATTATTTTCCAAATGATGAGAATATAAAAAAAATAGTTACTGGAATATATTTTGAAAAAGCGAAAGCAATAGTTAAAAATATCACAGACGAAAAAGAAAAGATGCAACTTGATTTAGCCCAGGAATATTTAGAAAAATGCCAGCAAATATCTGAGAATCCTAAACAATTCGATAAAGCACTTACTGATATTTTAGTGCGGAAATGTGATTTTTTCTATCAAGAAAAAGATTTTGATAAAACACAAATTTTATTAGACGAAATTTTAAAGAAAGACTCCAATAATTCTTATGCGCTTTACAGGACAGGCCAGATACTTGTAGAAAGGAATGAACTCAAAAAAGCTTTAACCTATTGGAATAAAATATCAGATAATACATTATTCCCAAATATAAAAAAACAAATTGAACAAGTTAAAAAAGATATTAATTTACAAAAAAATTTTAAAAAAATAAGCTGGAGAAATTTTAACTTTTATACTTCACAAAAATATCAAAGAGTTAGTTATTCTTTACGTAAAAAAATAAACCAAGCATATAGAAAAATAGGCAGTGACTTTAATTATTATCCAAAATATAACATAGCTATCATTTTATACCCTAAAAAATACTATAATAAGTTAGGAGATAATATGTATCTTACTTCCGGACTCTATGATGGAAAAATAAGACTCCCTTTAGAAGATTCAGTGCCTGAAAACAGCCTATTTCGCGTTTTAAAGCATGAATATACTCATTTAGTAATAAGAGACTTAACTTCAGAAAAAGCTCCAGTATGGCTAAATGAGGGACTTGCAGAATATGAAGCGGGAGTAGATAACTTCCGAAAAAAAAACCTAAAACAGAAAGTACAAGATGGTAAGGTATACTCATTGAATTTACTAAACCAAATATTTGAAGAAAGTCAAAACAAAGAAAAATTATATACTGCATATACAGAATCTTTTGCTATTGTAGATTATATTATTACAAAATTTAATTTTTATAAAATTTTACAAATGTTAAAAGATTTCAAAAAAGGATATTCAACGCAAGAAGTATTGAGTAAAAACCTAGCAAAAAATCAAGAAGAAATACTATCTGATGTAAAAACTTTTATAAAAAAAGAATATTAAAAATGACTATAGATAAAAAATTAATCAAGAAGGTAAAAAAAATTGCAAAAAATGCTGGCCATATAATTTTAAACAAAGCCCAAAAAAAACTATCTATATCTTACAAAAACGAAATTAATCTTGTAACCAATGTAGATAAAACAGTTGAAAAATATATAATAGAGAATTTAAAAAAAATAGATACTGGCATAACCATTCTATCAGAAGAAACATCCGCAGAAAATTTAGAAGACAAAAATAAGTGGATTATTGACCCAATAGATGGAACTACTAATTTTGTGCATGGATTCCCATTTTTCTGTATATCAATAGCTTTAATGATAAATGGAAAAATAAAACTTGGGGTAGTATATGACCCAAATAGAAACGAACTATTTTATGCCGTAAAAAACCAGGGGGCTTATCTCAACGAAAAAATAATTAAGGTAACAAAAGTTAAAGAAATCTCAAAATCTTTACTGGCAACAGGTTTTTCATATGGATTCAAAACCGACGACAATGATAATGTCTCTCACTTTAAAAATTTCTTATATAACTGCCGTGCTATAAGAAGAGCGGGAGCAGCAGCATTAGATTTATGTTATGTAGCTTGCGGTAGATTAGATGGATTTTGGGAATTTTATTTATCTCCATGGGATACAGCTGCAGGAATGTTAATGGTTTTAGAAGCTGGTGGTAAAATAACGAATTCCTACGGGGAAAATTATTCTATCTACGATAAAAGTATTGTCTCTTCGAATTCCAAAATACATAACAAAATGCTTGAAATACTCAGCAAAAAAGAATAAAATAATTAGTTAAAAGGATAAGGTAAATTTATGGCGAAACAAATATCTATATTCGCAGAAAACCAACCAGGTAAAATAAAGAATGTTACCCAGGTTTTATCAAACAACAACATCCAGATAAAATCAATTACACTTGATAGGGGAACAACAGATTACGGAGCAATAAAACTTTTAGTAGATAATCCTAAAAAAGCGGAAAAGATTTTAAAACAAAATAAAATCCCAATAAAACTAACCGAAGTAATAGTAATACAAATGAATAAAACTTCTAATAGTATATTCTCAATAACCCAATTATTATCAAATAACAATATAAATATAAAAGACGCTTACGGTTTCGTAACTGAAAAAGAAAATAAATCATTACTTGTAGTTGAAGTAGAAAATAATTCAAAAGTAAAAAAAATATTGAAAAATAAAAATATAAATATTTTAACAGACAAACAAATTTACAGTTTCTAAAGCAAAAATATGAAAGTTTACCAAATCTTTTTATTAATAATGATTTTTTTTATATCTATTACAACAATATCCTGTACAGAATTTTTAAAAGACTACGAATACAAACCAAAAGTTGACATACAAGAATCCTCATAACCATGCACAAAATTGATTATTTGATTTTGTTGGCAAACGTAATTTTCACAATAAGTTGGATAAAATTCTTTCCACCAGCATTAACCACTAAAACTACATCGATGTTTATAATAATGGCCATTCCTATTCTTTATATATATTGGGAACTATTCAAAAAACTAACAAACAAATAAACCTATCTTTTTTGCCATTTAAATTGCAGTATATTAAAAGCTACAGAAAAACTAAGCAGACCTTGACTTTTAATACTTTTTATGCTATATTTAAAAAGAGTTAAATAAGTCAATAGAAGAGGTAAATATGGATGATAGAAGGATATTCCCACGTTCACATATAAACTGCATGATATGGTATAACAGAAATAAAAATTCTGACCAAAGAGTTGTTATGTCACAAAATATAAGCGGAATAGGAGCAATGTTTTTAGCAGAGGAATATTTACCATGCAATACATCTTTACACTTAAAATTAAAAATCCCAAATGCAAATAAAATTATTAATATCGATGGTAAAGTAATAAGAGTTCAAGCTGCAACAGGAATACACTTTTATAAAACTGCAGTAGAATTTGTTCATCCTTCTCAAAAAATAAACAAATTTCTTTTAAAAAAATGCAACAAAAAACTAAATACTTAAATTACTCGTTTACCTTTAACCCATTCTTTGCAAACTATAACCCGCAAATAAAATAATTCCCTTGTTTTTATTTATAAAATCAATATAATTTTAATATAGGAAAAATTAATTCAACGAAAAATATCAAACACAATGAAACAATTCGATGATTTTAGCGCTCAAACTTTATATTGCCCTAATTGCAAACAGGCAAACCCTGTAAGAAAACATCTTTTGCTGGTACTTCCAAATGGCAACATATATGATTATAGATGTGCAAAATGCGGAAAATCTTTAGGAACACAAATAGATACTAACTCTGGGCCTAATCCAGATTTTCATTAAATATGTTCTCAATTCGATTATCAACAAACGTCCTAAGTCCTAAGTAAGTCCTATGTCCTACGTCCTATGTTCTATGTTCTATGTTCTATGTTCTATGTCCTAAGTTCTAAGTCCTAT
>JAGYNU010000064.1 GCA_018399975.1 Candidatus Omnitrophota bacterium | reverse complement strand
TATTTGAATTACAGGTTTTATCTTATTTAAAAGCATCGGGATATAAGATAGGATTATTAATTTAATCTCTGTAATCTTTATTAATCATAGTAATCAGGTATAGTCAAAGATTATATCTGAAGATTATACCAGGAGGGAAAGATGTCAAATAATTATATAAAAGAAGTATTAGAAACTGTAAAAAAACGTAATCCTGGTGAATCGGAATTTTATCAGGCAGTTAGTGAAATATTTGAATCTCTTGAACCTGCAATAGAAAGGCATCCGGAATTTAAAGAAGCGGCATTATTAGAAAGAATAGTAGAGCCAGAACGTCAGATTATTTTCAGAGTGTCTTGGCAAGATGATAAAGGAAAAGTACATGTTAACCGGGGATTTAGAATACAGTTTAATTCAGCCCTTGGGCCATATAAAGGAGGGATAAGGTTTCATCCTTCGGTTTATATAGGCATTATTAAATTTTTAGGATTTGAGCAGATATTTAAAAATTCTTTAACAGGTTTAATGATGGGCGGAGGCAAAGGAGGTTCTGATTTTGACCCTAAAGGAAAATCAGAATCTGAAATTATGCGTTTTTGCCAGAGCTTTATGAATGAACTTTATCGTCATATAGGGGCAGATACTGATGTACCAGCAGGAGATATAGGTGTCGGTGGACGTGAGGTAGCTTACATGTTTGGACAATGGAAGAAACTAACCAAATTATTTAATGGCGTATTAACCGGTAAAGGCCTGGATTTTGGAGGTTCTCTTGGAAGAACAGAAGCGACAGGTTATGGATGTGTTTATTTTTGTGAAGAGATGTTAAAAAAAATAGAGGATTCTTTTGATGGTAAGACAGTTGTAATTTCTGGGTCTGGCAATGTCGCAATTTATGCTTGTGAAAAAGCTATGCAGTTAGGAGCTAAGGTAGTTGCGATGTCTGATTCAAACGGATTTATATATGACAAAGATGGGATAAATCTTGATACTGTTAAACAAATTAAAGAAGTAAAGCGCGAGCGCATAAAAGGATATTTAAACGAGCATAAATCAGCTAAGTTTAATGGCAAAAGTTCTGATATATGGAATATTGACTGTGATATAGCTTTGCCTTGTGCTACTCAAAATGAGTTAGGGAAAGAAGCAGCCGAAGCATTAGTTAGAAATAAATGTTTGGCTGTAGCAGAAGGGGCAAATATGCCTTGTACTCCCGAAGCAATACAGGTATTTTTAAACAATGATATTTTGTTTGGTCCTGGAAAAGCTGCAAATGCTGGCGGGGTTGCCACTTCTGGATTAGAAATGGCACAGGATTCTCAACGCCTTACATGGAGTTTTGAAGAAGTGGATGAAAAATTACATGAGATTATGACAAATATTTATAAAACGGTTAGTAGGACTGCCGAAGAGTATGGTACTCCTGATAATTTCGTTAACGGAGCTAATATAGGTGGTTTTTTAAAAGTTGCACGTGCTATGATTGCGCAGGGTTTAGTTTAAAAAAAATGTAGATCTGTATGTTTTAAACATACAATAAAGCAGCTTGTATATTTTTCTTAGAGATATATAAGCTGCTTTTATTTTTGTATTGATTTAACATATAAATATTGTTAAAATTAAATATCTGATAATGTGGTTAAAATAAAATTCGGGAGTATTTATGACAAAACAAGAAGTTATAAAAACTGTTAAAACTAAGAAAATAAAGTTTGTCCGTCTTTGGTTTACTGATGTCTTAGGTTTTTTAAAGAGTTTTGATATACAGGTAGAAGAATTACAGGGAGCTTTAAAAGATGGAATGGGTTTTGACGGTTCTTCTATAGAGGGGTTTTCTCGTGTTGAAGAATCTGATATGTTAGTTAAACCTGATCCTAAAACTTTTCAGATATTGCCGTGGGTAGAAGAAGATGGCCCTGTTGCCAGGATGTTTTGTGACGTATTGGAGCCGGGAGGCAAATCTTTTGAAGGAGACCCGAGATATGTATTGAAAAGGAATTTAAAAGAAGCGAAAAAAATGGGGTTTACTTTTAATGTTGGGCCTGAGCTTGAATACTTTTATTTTCGCAATAAAGGGGGGACGGAGATTCTTGATAAAGGTGGGTATTTTGACCTTACTCCTATGGATATAGGTCAGGATTTAAGAAGAAAAACTGTTCTTATGCTTGAGAAGATGGAAATAGAAGTTGAGTATTGGCATCATGAAGTAGCAAGTTCTCAGCATGAAATAGACTTGCGTTATAAAAATGCACTTACTATGGCTGATAATGTGATGACTTATCGCATGGTTGTAAAAGAAGTTGCTATGCAGAATAGTCTTTATGCTACTTTTATGCCAAAACCAATATATGGAATTAATGGTAGTGGGATGCATACTCATATGTCTTTATTTAAAAATAAAAGAAACGCATTTTTTGATAAAAAAAATACATTTCATCTTTCTAAAAATGGAAGATATTTTATTGCAGGACTTATAAAACATGCAAGAGAAATTTGTTCTGTATGCTGCCAGTGGGTTAACTCTTATAAAAGGTTAGTCCCAGGATATGAAGCTCCTGTATATATTTCATGGGCTCAGAAGAACCGTTCTGCCCTTATAAGAGTTCCTGTTTATAAACCTGGAAAGGAAAAAGCGACCAGGATAGAATTACGCAATCCAGACCCTGCATGTAATCCATATTTAGCATTTTCAGTAATGTTAGCTGCAGGGCTTGAAGGTATAAAGAATAAATATTCCCTTATGAAACCTGTTACTAATAATATATTTAGGATGACAGAAACTCAGAGAAAAAAATCTGGTATAAAATCTTTACCAAATGATTTATTCGAAGCCATTAGATTAACAGAAAAAAGTGCTCTTGTTAGAAAAGCTTTAGGGAATACAGTCTTTGAGTATTTTATTCGAAACAAAAAAGACGAATGGGATAGTTACAGAAAACAAGTAACTAAACATGAGCTTGATAATTATCTGGCTATCCTTTAAACCACAGATAGGCGCAGATAAAAGAAAAACGCCACAGATTAGCGCAGATAATTCGAGGAATTATGAAGCCTTCTTACAAATCTTATATCGATACATTAAATGAAATCAGTAAAGCTATCACCTCCGATCTTTACCTTGAAGATGTTTTGAAACTCATAGTAACTCTTACTGCTAACTTAATGAATGCAAAAATATGTGCTTTATGGCTTTTGGATGATAAAACCAAAGAATTAAAAATAAGAGCAACCCAAACTATGAATAAAGAATATTTAAGAGAAAGAAGCTTAAAATTAGGTGAAGGCATAGTAGGAAAAGTCGCAAAAGAAAGAAAATCTATGTCTATCATCAATGTTTTAAAAGAACCTATGTACAAAGAAAAAGAATTAGCAAAAAAGCTAGGTTTAGCCTCTATGCTCAGCGTGCCTATGAAAGTAAAAAATAAGGTTGTTGGAGTAGTAAATATTTATACAATTTCACGTTATGAATTTAAAAAAAGTGATATTAAACTATTAAGTACTGTAGCTAACCAGGCAGCTGTTGCTATTGAAAATACTGAACTTCTAGTCAAAACTAAGATAGTTCAGGAGGAGTTAGAAGCCAGGAAAAAGATAGAAAAAGCAAAAGGTATATTAATGAAAAACCAAAGTTTGGATGAAGGCCAAGCATATAATTTAATAAGAAAATCCAGCATGGATAAACGAATTTCTATGAAAGAAATAGCAGAGGCAATTGTTCTATCATATGAAATAAGAGGGTGAAAAAAACACCCCGCACAGATTTCTTCCGAAATCTAAACGTGGGGATTAATTCGGTCATATCTCTTACGTCATTAACAACATTCCGTAAGAGATGACCTCATTAAGGAGGGGGATATGACAGCAATAGAAATTTTAGCAGTTATTTTTTCGGCAATAATAATCTTAAAAATTTTAATTTTTATTATTAACCCGAATTTATTAAAAATTTCTGCTAAATTGCTAAAAAAGCCGTTATTTATTATACCAGTGTATTTAATATTTGCCGGGACCGTAGGATATTATATTTTCAAAATATGGAATATTGTAGGAGTAGCTGCTGTTATGTTACTTACTTCAATTTTAATAGGCTTGAATTTTATAGTTTTTCCACAGGTTACAGATGGAATAATAAAAGAAATGAGTGCATCGAGAAAAACTCTTTTACATAAAGCTTGGCTACCTACATTAATATGGTTAGGTATTGCTTTATGGACCCTTTATGCTGTGTTCGCTTAACGATTATATAGTATATCAAGTTAAATTTCTAATTTCTTTGCATTTAAATAATGAAATATAAATTATGAATCAAACAGTAGCAGTAATAGACGACGAACCTGATATTTTAGAATTAGTATCTATTCATTTAAAAAAATCAGGTTTTAAAGTTAAGGGATTTTTAAATGCAGATAGTTTCTTAAAATTTTTAAATAAACAAATCCCCGAACTTGTGGTTTTGGATTTGATGTTGCCAGATGCTGATGGGTTGGATATTTGCAAACACTTAAAGAAAGAAGATAAATTTTCCTCTATACCAATTATTATGCTTACTGCTAAAGCAGAAGAAACCGATAAAATTCTGGGTTTAGAATTAGGAGCGGATGATTATGTGACTAAACCTTTTTCTCCCAGGGAACTTGTTGCCCGAGTTAAAGCAATTTTAAGAAGAGACCGGCAAATACAAAAAAGCAAAAAAATAAAAATAGGAAAATCATTGATTATAGATTTAGAAAAGTATGAGGTATTTGTTAGTAACAGAAAAGTTAATTTGACTGTTACCGAATTCAGAATTCTGCAGTGTTTGGCTGAGAAAAAAGGCATAGTATTTACAAGAGACAGGATTTTAGATTATCTTTGGGGAGAAGAAAAAGCTGTTTTGGACAGGACTGTAGATGTGCATATAAAACATTTAAGAGAAAAGCTTGGAAAACCCGGAGAACTTATAAAAAATATCAGGGGCATCGGATATAAATTAGAAGAGTGAAAAAACCAATCTTTTTCAAATTATTTATAGGATTTTTACTAATAATATTTATAGTTTCCACCCTAATACTCTTCCTCTCTTTTAAGACTACCAGAGATTACCATATAGATACTCTTTCCGAAAATTTAAAGAATTTAGGAATAACTTTAGGTTTTGAAATAAAACCCTTCTTAGAAAAAAATAGAATTAAAGAGTTGAGAAATTTTGTAGTCGATTTGGGTAAGAATATCAATACTAGAATTACAGTTATCAGCCATGATGGAAAAGTTTTAGCGGATTCAGAGAAAAATCCTGACGATATGGAAAACCACGGCAATAGGCCCGAGGTAATGCAAGCTATTAAAGGAAAATTTGGCAGGTCTTTAAGATACAGTACTACCGTAAAAGAAAAAATGTTGTACATAGCCGTGCCTATTGGCAGCGATTTCGCAGAAATAGGCGTTTTAAGGTTAAGTTTGTTTTTGCAAGGAATAAACGAATTACTTGCAGATTTAAAAAAGAGGATTATTCAGGTATCGTTGATTGCTATCTTTATTGCTTTAATAGTGGCTGTTGTTTTTTCCAAGAGTTTGTCTAATCCGATTAGAGAATTGGCTACGGCATCCAGGAAGATAGCTTCGGGCGATTTTAAAACAAAAGTGTTTTTAAAAAGCAAAGATGAGTTAAAAGAATTATCTGATAATTTCAATTATATGAGCGAGAAAATCGGAGATTTGTTTTCGCAGGTTTCTTTGCAGAAAGAAGAATTAAATGGAATAATATCTTCTATACAGGAAGGATTGGTAGTAACAGACAAAAAAAATAAGATAATACTTTGCAACGAAAGCTTCAGAAAAATTATAAACGTTGATTCTATTAAAGGAAAGTTCCTTTGGGAAGTATTAAGGGATTCGGATTTAAATTACGTATTAAATAAAGTTAGAGAAGAAGAAAAGAATATCTTAAAGGAAATTCAACTAAATGGAAAAGTTTTCCTGTGCAGCA
>JAGYNU010000063.1 GCA_018399975.1 Candidatus Omnitrophota bacterium | reverse complement strand
ATATTCTTTAATAATATCGACCAATACATTAGTATAAGATTCGTTCTTATAATATTCCAATTCAGGAGCATCTACTACATAAACTTTATCTGCTCCTCTTTTAATCAATTCCTGTGCCTTAGAAACTATATTTTTTCCTAATAAAACACCTACAACTTCCTGATGTAATTTATCTGCCAATTCTCTCCCTTTACCTAAAAGCTCATAGGAAATAGATTGTATTTCACCTTTCTTCTGCTCGCAAAAAATCATAACCCCTTTATAATTTTCCAAATCAGTTTTTTTTACCTTTTTTTCTCTCTCTATTAAAATAGCATCAAAGCTGCAAGCCTTAACACAAATGCCACAGAGTGTGCATTTAGTTAAATCTACAATAGCTAAATTATCTTTCATACTCATAGCATCAAACGGACAAGCTTTTATACAATCCCCGCATCCTGTACACTTTGATTCATCAATTTTTATACCCATAATTTTTGCCTTTAATTAAATTAGATATTTTTTTATATTCCAAAAAACTTATATCTTCCATTATCGTCGAATCTGCACTATATATATAATTGTTTTTAAAAATATCTTTATCAAGAACATTATATTCTTTTTTAAAAAATTCCCTATAATTTATTCCACCCATAAATACAAGTTTAGGAAATTCCTTTTTTAATTCTTTTAAATTATAAATTTTAGACTCTAAAGGATGTATAACATTTATGCCGATATCTGCCAATATTGGCAATACTGACTTTAAATTCCCATCACTATGAAAAAAAACTTTTTTACCTAAGCTGAAAATACAATCTATCAATTCAGAATGAAAATACTGCAATAAATCCTCATATTGATATAAAGAAAAAAATAAACCGTCATCTCCAGCAATATCTTCCCAAATCCAAACTCCATCAAATCGAAAACCTTTCTTATCTATAAGAAAAAGCATACGTAATATATATTTGATACTTTTTTCAAATTGTTTTTTTATCCAACCACGTTTAGAAACGAATTTTTGAAAAACTTCGTTATACCCATATAATGAAACTATATGTTGAAAAGGCCCTGGAACTGCAATGCATACATATTTACCTTTCGATAAAGCCCTTTCATAAACTTTACTTTTTAAGACATAGTTAAAATCAGATTTTTCTATATTTCCTACGCTTATATCAGGAAAACCAAATCTTGCTATATACTTAAAACTAAAAAGTATTATATCAATCCCAAAATATTCTTCTGGAATAATATCAACAGGTAACCCTTCTTTTCTCCACTTTTCCAAGGCCAATTCGGAAAATATATCAAAATAGCCCATTGGCCTTTTAACACTTTCGTCTTTTGCTGCAGAATCTAATATTAAATTTATACTGTCTCTGGAAGTCATCATATCAAATATATGATTTAAGTTCATCAACTAAACTTTTCACAATATGTTTAGCCTCCCCAGTAAGAATTTTTCCTTTCTCCCTGGGTGGAGGGGTAAAAATTTCAACAACTTGCGTAGGCGAACCTTCTAATCCAACCTGGTCTTTATTTAAATCTAAATCATCAAGCCCCCATGTTTGAATTTCTACTTTCTTAGATTTCATTTTTCCTTTTAATGATGGCAATCTTGGTTCGTTTATTTCCTTAACAACTGTAAGCAAAGCGGGAATAGGTAATTCAATAATCTCATATCCCCCTTCTATCATTCTTTCCACTTTAATCATTTTATCTTTAATATCATTAATCTTTTTAACATATGTAGCTTGAGAAATATCTAAATGAGTAGATATTCCTGGGCCTACCTGTGCAGTATCCCCATCTGAGGCTTGTTTTCCACATAGCACAATATCAAAATCTTTTATCTTTTTTATAGCACTACTTAAAACATAACTAGTAGCCCACGTATCACTTCCTGCAAATGCCCTATCTGAAAGCAAAATCGCCTCATCTATGCCCATAGCTATTGCTGCTCTAAGTGCAGATTCGGCTTGAGGCGGCCCCATTGTCATAACAGTAGTACTGCCTCCAAACTTTTCTTTTATCCTAATAGCTTCTTCAATAGCATACATATCAAAAGGATTAATTATAGACTCAACCCCTTCCCTCATCAAAGTATTAGTTTCAGGATTAATTCTAACTTCAGTGGTATCAGGAACTTGTTTTATACAAACAATTACTTTCATTTTAACCTCTCATTGCGTTTTTTCTGTCTTCTGTTCTCTGTCCTCTGTTTACTTCGTAAACCGCAGATTAGCACAGATAGAAGATATACACTTATTTACACAGATGACCACAGATAAATATTTTCTTTTCCGGTTACTGATTTTTTTCTTCTATCTTCTGTCTTCTGTCTTCTGTTCTCTGTCTTCACCAACTTGCAAAATCAATCGTAAATATCGGTAATAAAATAGATATTACAATAAAACCAATAATCAATCCCATAATCAATATAATAGTCGGTTCAAGTAAGTTTGTCATTGTTTTTATAGCATAATCCAATTTTCTTTCATAGCTATTAGCTATTTTAATTAAAATTTCATCTAAATGTCCACTTTCCTCTCCTACTGCTATCATATTTGGGACTAATACAGGAAATTGTTCAATACTTCTTAAGGCATCAGTTAAACGTATACCTTCTTGCACTTTTAAAGCTATACCAGATATTTGTTCTCCAATAATTTTATTTGCTACAATATCAGCAGTAGCTTTAATCGATGATATCATTTCTACTCCACTACCTAATAATGTTCCCAAAGTTCTGCTAAATCTAGCAATTTCTCTTTTTATAATAAATTGATTAAAAACTGGAACTTTTAATTTTATTTCATCTATATGTTTTCTTCCTTCATCTGTATTAGCTATCCTACGATACATAAAAAACAAAATAATTACAATTATCAAAAATAACCACCAGTAATCAGAAGATATTCTGCTTACTCCCAATAATATTCTGGTAGGAAGAGGTAAAACCTGTCCTATTTCTTCAAACATATATATAAGCTTAGGTATTACCCAAGTTATTAAAACAGAAATAGTAACGATTCCTATCAATATCATTAATAAAGGATATGCCATAGCTGATTTTACACGGCTCTTTAAATCATCTTCTTTTTCTAATAAATCAGCTAAATGTAATAATACAGAATCTAAATTGCCACCTAACTCTCCAGATTTAACTAATGCAACATATAAATTAGAAAAAAAACGAGGATATCCAGATAAAGCAACAGACAACCCTTGGCCCTCACGCACTTTGTTAGCTATTTCTAACATAATATTTCTAAACTTAAAATTTTCAGTTTGTTCTCTTACTATCATAAGAGCTTTAAATATAGGTATGCCTGCATCAATTAGGTCAGCCATTTGACGTGTGAAAGTTACTATGTGAGTTCTTTTAATTCTCTTAAAATATATATTAAAAATATTTTCTTTCGAGGAAGATTTTTCATAAATAGTAATGGGGAAATAACCTCTTTTATTAAGTTTAGTTATAGCTGAATCTCGAGTATCAGCTTCAATATCACCGGTTATTATTTTGGTTGGCCCATCTTTTGCTTTATATATATATATAGGCATAATATAAAATTACATAACTACATATCAATAAAACATAGAAATACAAAACTTAAATACCTATAAAAAAACTAACTACTAACTCTTAAAACTTCTTCCGGTGTAGTAATACCTTGTTTTATCCTTTCCCAACCATCACGACGCAAAGTATGCATCCCCTTTTTTATAGCTTCCTGATTTATTCTTGTAGAAGATTCGCGAGCAATTATCATATCGCGTATGTCATCATCAATAGTCAAAAATTCATAAATAGCAGTCCTCCCAATATAACCTGTCCCTCTACACTCATCACATCCTACAGCTTTATAAATAGTTACATCTTTATCATCATCGGAAGCATCCAGTTTTTCTAAAGTTTCTTTATCAGGGGTGTAAGGTTTCTTACATTTATCACATAAAACCCTCACTAAACGTTGCGCTATCGAGCATTCAAGAGAAGATGAAACTAAAAAAGGTTCAACTCCCATATCTAATAACCTGGTAATTGCCCCAGCTGCATTGTTAGTATGAAGTGTTGAAAATACAAGATGTCCCGTTAAAGCCACTCTTACTGCAAATTCTGCTGTTTCTAAATCTCTTACTTCCCCTACTAACATTATGTCTGGGTCATGCCTTAACATAGACCTTAAACCAGCTGCAAATGTTAATCCTATCTTTGGATGTATCTGCATCTGTGAAATGCCCTCAAGTTGATACTCTATAGGGTCTTCTATAGTAAGAATTTTTTTATCGGTATTATTAATTTCATTCATACATGCATATAAAGTCGTAGTTTTGCCACTTCCTGTAGGACCAGTAACATAAATGATTCCATAAGGCTTTTTTATCATCTCTTCTAAAGTCTTTCTGTCATCATCAGATAATCCAAGCTGTTTTAAACTTAATAACATTTCACCAGAAAGAATTCTTAAATTGACAGTTTCTCCATGAGGCGTAGGTAAAATTGAAACTCTCAAATCATATGCCTTTCCAGCAACTTTAATTTTAGCTCTTCCATCTTGAGGCAATCGTCTCTCTGCAATATTCAAATTAGCCATTATCTTTATTCTTGAAACTATACTGGATTGGAATTGTTTAATAGAAGGAGGAACATTAGTTTCATGTAAAATTCCATCTACCCTATATCTTACTCTTAAAAAATCCTCAAAAGGTTCTATATGTATATCTGTAGCTCTTTCTTTTATTGCCTGTGAGAAAATCTCATTAACAAATTTTATAATAGAAGCATCCTCTTCAACTTCTTCTGCAGTAGGAGTTTCAACTTTTACTTCAGAAGATTCTTCTTTTTTTTCACCCTCAGTTTCACTCACCATTTTCTC
This sequence comes from Candidatus Omnitrophota bacterium, assembly GCA_018399975.1. Taxonomy (GTDB): domain Bacteria; phylum Omnitrophota; class Gorgyraeia; order M55B152; family M55B152; genus M55B152. The sequence goes on along the minus strand of JAGYNU010000063.1, from coordinate 1,194 downwards.
TACTGTATCAGCACCTAATCCATAATATTTTCTTATTGCATCAGATATTTGATTTTCTCCTGCAATGACCGGTTTCACTTCATAACCCAATATTAAATTAATATCATCTAAAGTATGTAAATCTAATGGATCTACTACCGCTACTTTTATGACATTCGCTTCTATGGATATAGGCATTAATTTATAATGGGAAGCAAATTTAGCAGGAACTTTCTTAATCACTTCAGGAGATATTTCCTGTTTAGATAAATCAATATATTCAACATTAAGCTGTTTAGCAAGTACAGGCATAATAGCCCTTTCCCTTACAAAACCTAATTTAACTAAAGTAATTCCTAAAAAATCGCCTGTTTTTTTATGTTCTGCTAATGCTTTATCTAATTGTTCAGAACTAATAATTCCCTCTTTAATTAGCAATTCACCGATTTTCAAATTACTGTTTACTGCCATTACTAATCTCCTTTTAGAATTTTATACTTTTATTTTTTCAAATTCCTTTATTAATAAAGGCACTATTTCAAATAAATCTCCAACAATACCATAAGTAGCTATATCAAATATAGGAGCATTAGGATCTTTGTTTATGGCAATTATTATATCCGAAGATTGCATACCTATTAAATGCTGTATTTGTCCAGATATTCCACAAGCTATATAAATTTTAGGACAAACTGTTCTACCCGTTTGCCCCACCTGATGTGCATATGGTATCCAACCTGCATCTACTGCAGCACGAGAAGCTCCTACTGCTCCTCCTAAAACTTTTGCCAATTCTTCAATAAGACTAAAATTTTCAGGGCCTTTTAATCCTCTACCTCCTGAGACAATTATATCAGCTTCAGCTATATTAACAGTTTCTTCCATTGACTCAATAAAATCCAATAAATTTATCTTTGATTTTAATAATTCAGGAGATACCTTCTTAGTTATAATTTCACCTTTTCTGTTATGGTCAATTTCCGCTTCTTTCATAACCTTATGTCTAACAGTTGCCATTTGTGGCCTATAATTAGGTGTAATAATAGTAGCCATTATATTCCCTCCAAAAGCAGGCCGAGTTTGCAAAAGTAATCCGTTATTATCAATATCTAAACCAGTACAATCTGCAGTTAATCCGGTATAAATCTTTACAGCTACTCTGGAAATTAAAGACCTGCCATTAGAAGTTGCTCCACACAAAACTATATTTGGCTT
>JAGYNU010000062.1 GCA_018399975.1 Candidatus Omnitrophota bacterium | reverse complement strand
TTTAGCTGAAAATCTAGCAGCAAGATGCTGGTAAGGAAAAGATTTCTTATTACAGTAATTACATTCTTCTTCGGTAAAAACTCGGTTTAGAAATTTATCCTGCCATCTGGTAACAACTTTATTCATCCTATCTATTTCTATTATGTCTACTCCACTGTAAATATTCATAATTTACTTCGTAAATTCACAGATTTGCACAGATTTTTAAAAAACACACAGATAATCGCAGATAAAAACAACACATTAATACAAACAAAAAGATACACAAGATTAGCACAGATAAAAAAACACAAAATTAGCACCCCATTAGATAATAAATTATCTAACAGAGCAAGCAGATTAAAAGATGCAAGATTAGCACAGATAAAAAAACCTATGTATAAATTCTTCGTTTGACACTAAGTTTATTCGTTCCAAAATTCGCTAAGAGTACTAATTTATATTTTGTCCCTTTTACATAAAAATAAATCTGATCAATAGCTGGTTTCGTCAAATGCGGAACAGCTTTTATCTCAAGTATTACTTTTTCCTCAATTATAAAGTCAGGTTTATAATAACCTACTCTCTTTTCTTTATAAGTAATAGGTATTTGTTTTTCTTCGCTAAAATTAATTTCTCTATTATTTAATTTCATCGCAACTGCCTTATGATATACGTTTTCTTTATGTATATACCCTAATTCATTATGGACTTCATATAAAGTTCCTATAATCTTATATGTTAAATCTTTATATAGTCCTTCCTTCTCTTTATTATTTGTTCGATTTTTATTTTTTATCTGTGTTCATCCTAAAGTTTTTATTTGCGCTCATCTGTGTAATTTACTACGAATGTAGTAAATTGAGCATTTGCTTGACTGCTTGTTCTATGCCTACAAATATTGCTTTGGCAATTATGGAATGGCCGATATTCAATTCTTCGAGATAAGGAAGTTTGGTTATTGAAACTACATTATCATAATTTAAACCATGCCCAGCATTAACCCCTAATCCTAAAGAGTTCGCAAGCTGTGCGCATTCTACAAGTTTGTTTAATTGTAATTCCCGGCTTTTAAAAGATTTTGCATCTACATACTGGCCTGTATGAAATTCTATGAAATCCGCTTTAGTCATAGAAGCATAGTTTACCTGTTTTTCGCTTGGGTCTATAAATAAACTGGTTTGTATATTTTTAGCTTTGAATTTTTCTATTATCTTGGTTATATGCTCAACTTGATTTTCTAAATCAAGCCCTCCTTCTGTTGTAATTTCCTGTTCTCGTTCAGGAACAAGAGTAACTTGGTCGGGTAAAACTTCTAAAGCAAAATCAACAATATCGGGCATTGTAGACATCTCAAGGTTAAGTTTAACTTGTATACTATCTTTAATATTCTGTATATCTTTTTCTTTTATGTGACGACGGTCTTCTCTTAAATGAACAACTATACTGTCGCAACCTGCTTTCTCAGCTAAAATGGCAGCTTGTTTTGGGTCAGGAAAATCTATCTTTCGAGCTTCCCTTAAAGTTGCTACATGGTCAACATTAATGCCTAGTTTTATTCTTTTATTATTCATCGCTAACAATAGGTATCTCTATTCTTACTATTTTTGATTCTGGAAGAACTATATCTGGGACAGATTTAAGTTGAGTATGAACAATAAGACTCTCAGTTTTTTTATCTATATTTATAGGTTCGGTATAAACACCATTAATTTTATTAATTATAGATTCTCTACCCCATACTACACAGGTAGCAGGCATAACAGTTACTTCCTCATAATGCACACTATACCCCCGCGCAGGCTTGCCTTTGAGATTAGCACTAATTGAAACTTTTTTAGATATCACCGGGTCACTTTTTACAAATCTTGACAAAACAGAAGGTAATTTAACAGATGACCTGCTTCTAATTTCATCATTTATATAAAACCATGAAATTACAGCTAAAAATAAAGCTACAAATTTTAACCAAAAATTATGTGCTACCCATCTATTTATCCATCTAAACATTTCTACACCTAACCTTATAGAGTTCAGTAATTCGAGATAATGTTCTTACTTTTTTCCTGCTTCTTTGTGCTTTTGCGATTTTATTTAGTTCCAAAAATATCTGCTAATGAACGCCTTTCTCTTTTTGTTCTATAAAGATTTCTTAATATGCTTGTTATGCTTTCACGGTCTAATTCTTTTGTCAATCTACCATCCATAGCAGCTGAAATCATACCGGTTTCTTCAGAAACTACAAGTATCACTGCATCAGTTTCTTCACTTAGACCTATAGCTGCTCTATGGCGAGTACCTAAACTTTTACTTAAGGTTATGTTTTGAGTTAAAGGAAATAAACAACCTGCAGCTGCTATTCTACCCCCTTCTATTACAACACCTCCATCATGTAAAGGAGTCCTGGGAGTAAATATAGAAATAATAGTTTCGGTAGTAACATTAGCATCTAAGTTAACACCACTTTCTATGTAAGGCTTTAATCCTATCTCTCTTTCTATAGCTATTAAAGCTCCGACTTTTCTCTTTGAAAGTGCCATTAAAGCTCTTACTATGTCCTCTATTATTCTTTCTTCTTTTATGAATGTACCAAGTATTGGATTCTGGCCAATCCTCGCCAGGCCTCTTCTAAGTTCGGGCTGAAATATAATTACAAATGCAATAACAGAAATCGCAAATAGTTTTGTTAAAATCCAATTAATAACAGTTAATCCAAGCTTTTGGGTGATAAAAAAAACCAAAATGATGATTATAACACCTCTTAATACTTGGAAAGCACGTGTGCCTTTTATAAATATAAGCAGCATATAAAGCACATACCAAAGAATAACTACTTCCAGTATTGGTTTGTAAAGCTGTATTATCCCGTTCATAATATATATCTTTTAATCTAATGCTTGTTGAAGTATTGCCCTTGATATCTCACAAGCCTGTTTTACTTGTTTTACATCGTGCACTCTTACTATGTTAACCTTATTTTTTATTGCTATAGCAATTGAAGCAATAGTGCCAAATAATCTGTCAGATACATCTGTACCTAAAACTTTGCCGATAAAAGATTTCCTGGATAGGCCTATCATTAAAGGATAACCTAAAGATTTAAATTCTTCAAGGTTTCTTATTATATAAAGGTTATGTTCTACAGTTTTACCGAAACCTATTCCAGGATCTAAAATGATATTTTTATCTTCTAAACCAGATTGTAGTGCTATATCTATGCTTTTTCTGAAATAATCTGAAATTTCTCTCATAAGGTCTTTATAGTCAGGTTCACTCTGCATAGTTTTAGGTGTCCCCTGCATATGCATTATTACTACTGCCGGTTTATATTTAGATAGGATAGCAGACATATTCCTATCTGCATTTAATCCGGAAATATCGTTTAATATCGCTGCCCCATTATCAAAAGCATACTCAGCTACTTTGGATTTATATGTATCTATAGAAATAGGTATATCTAATTCTTTGACAATTTGTTTAAGAACTGGTTTTATACGGTTTAATTCTTCAGATACAGAAACTGGGTCTGAACCGGGACGGCTTGATTCAGCTCCCATATCTAAAATATCTGCGCCGTCTTGCTGTATTTTAACTGCTTTTTTTATGATTTCGTTAGTATCTATATCTGAATTTTTATATACTCCATCATTACTAAAAGAATCTGGTGTTAAATTCAATACACCCATAATTAATGGGTCATAAGGCTTTATTGATATTTCTCTATCCTGTAGTTTTAAAGTATAACTGTTCTGATTAAAATTATCTACTGTTTTTGATAAAACATCTTTAATCTTATTTAAATATAAAGGTTGTAATTCTAATTTCTTTTCTAACAATTGTATATGTTTTAAAGTGCCTATAAGCAAACAATCGGACTTATCAGCATTTTTATAAGTAACTTCTTTTGAAACTGCTAAATCTCCACCTATAGAAAGCATTTCCTGTTTTAAAATGTTGCACCATTTGGATTCTAAATCATAAATCTTTATACAAAGCAACTTACCTTTGGGAACCATTAAATTTATACCTTTAGGGTCGACTCCAATTTTTTCCATGTGAGTTTTTAAATCATCTAAAGTAGGATTATACAAAATTCTTGTATCAACAGTTGTTTGTTTTATCTCTTTCTTAATCATTGATAATTATCTTCTTTGGTTGTGTTTTTTTGCTCTTCTTTATTTTCTTGTTCAGCTTCCTTTTGGGATACTAAAATGCCCACTATTTTTTCTACTTGCTCGCCAATTAAAGTCTCTTTTTCAAGAAGCTCTTCAGCCAATTTTTTCAGCTTATCTTTATTTTCTGAAAGCAACTTTTTGGCTCTACTATAAGATTTATCGATTATGTTTTTAACTTCTTCATCTATGATAATAGCAGTCTGTTCACTGTAATCTTTTTCTTCAACAAGGTCCCTTCCTAAAAACAAAGGTTCATTTTTTTTGCCAAATGTAAGATGCCCTAATTTTTCACTCATTCCAAATTCACAAACCATTCTTCTGGCAATATCTGTGGCCACTTTTAAATCATTGTGGGCTCCAGTAGTTATTTCTTGAAAATTTATTTCTTCACTCACTCTACCACCTAAAAGAACGGCTAATCTACCCATAAGTTCTTTTTTTGTAGTTATGTGCCTATCTTCCAAAGGAACCTGCATTGTATAACCTAATCCTACACTGCCACGCGGTATAATTGATACTTTATGTAAAGGATCGGTTTCTGATATTAATAAAGATAATAAAGCATGCCCTGATTCATGATAGGCAACAATTTTTTTTTCGTATTCATTTATTACTCTGCTTTTTCTTTCAGGGCCCGCCATTACTCGCTCTACCGAAGCTTGAAACTCGGACATGCCAATAGACTTTTTATTTTTCCTGGCAGCAAGTAATGCTGCTTCATTAACAAGATTTGCTATATCTGCACCTGAAAAACCGGGTGTTTGACGGGCAATAGATTTTAAACTTACTGACTTAGCAATTTTTTTTCCTCTTACATGAACTTTAAGTATAGCTTCTCTTCCCTTTATATCTGGCCTATCTACTACTACCTGTCTATCAAATCTACCGGGACGAAGTAAAGCAGGGTCTAATACATCTGGACGGTTGGTAGCAGCTATAAGTATTACGCCTTCTTCGGTATTAAAACCATCCATCTCAGAAAGAAGTGCATTTAAAGTTTGTTCTCTCTCATCATGCCCACCGCCTATACCAGCAAATCTCTGCCTTCCAACTGCATCTATTTCATCAATAAAGATTATACTTCCCTTACCACTTACTTGAGCCGACTTTTTTGCTTTCTCAAAAAGGTCCCTTACCCGGGAAGCTCCAACACCAACAAACATTTCTACGAAATCTGAACCGCTAAGACTAAAAAAAGGCACTTTTGCTTCTCCACTTACCGCCTTGGCAAGCATAGTTTTACCTGTGCCAGGATGTCCTACAAGTAATACTCCTTTAGGAATTCTACCTCCTAAAGTTTGAAATCTCTTAGGGTCTTTTAAAAATTCTATAATTTCTTGTAATTCTTCTTTAGCTTCTTCGACTCCTGCTACATCATCAAAAGTTACACTGGCTTTATCTTTAGACACCATTCTCGCTTTACTTTTACCAAAAGACATTATATGTCCGCCACCTTTTGTTCCTTTATAAATAAAATACCATAAGAAAAGAATAAAAATTAACATCGGGCCAAGAGAATAAAACAAATTCACCCATAATGTATGAGCAGGTTTAACTTCAAAATTTTCTATATTTTTTCTTAATAAAGGTATTAAATCTTCATCGCTTTCAGGTATATTAACTACATATTTTCTATCATTATCCAACTTGCCTTCTATTTTACCCTCAGTCAATACAGCAGTTCTAATCCAATGAGTATCTTTATTCTCGAGAACATAATTGTAATATTCTCCATATTTAAATTCACGTGGAGATTGACTTACCATACTACTACCAAGACGAAACAAATATGTTACACCTACAATTATAGCTACCCATATTAATATCTGTTTGAAATCAAAGTTTTGATTATTCTTGGACTCGTTTTTATCTTTTTGCTCTTTTCTTTTTAAAAATTGCTGATATTTTTTATTATCTGCCATAAATTTTATTTCCTCCAAATTTTATAAATGAAATCTCTAAACAATTAGGTATACTTATTGTTTATTTTACTAAATTTTATACTCATTTACAAGTGCTAAGCTATCAAAGTAGTGTCAAGAATCTTTCGCGTTTTCGTAAATAAACGATGAAACTGAAATAAATAATATATAGATAAGATACA
>JAGYNU010000061.1 GCA_018399975.1 Candidatus Omnitrophota bacterium | reverse complement strand
TAGAATCATTAAAATCTACTGCGCCTGTTTTAAATACAGAAATTTTTAGAAGGGAAATAAATAATATATCAGATGATATAAAAAGTGGTGATTTTTTAAGTAAAGCCATGTCAAAAAATAAAGAAATATTTCCTGATTTTGCTGTTGATATTTTGTCTGTCGGAGAAAAAGGTGGTAAATTGGATGATTCTTTAATGAAATTAGCAGACTCTTATGAAAAACGCACAGAATATACTGTTAAAATTATGACTCAGTTTTTAGAACCTTTACTGATTTTGACAGTAGGCCTTGTTATAGGTTTTATTGTGATTTCTATGCTTTTACCTATATTTCAGATAAGCACGATAATAGAATAACATAAAAATAAAGGAGAAAATTATGGTAAAAAAATCAGGTTTTACTTTAATTGAACTTTTGATTGTAGTCATTATTATTGGTATTTTAGCGGCTACTCTTATTCCAAATCTTACAGGTAGAACTAGGGAAGCCAGAATAAAAAGAGCCCATAGCGAAATTTTTGGAACCATAAGTTCAGCTTTAGATATGTATGAGATGGATTTTGGAAGATATCCTCAGGATTTAAGTCAACTTTGGGATAGCAGTCAAATGCTACCGGAGTTTCAGGATCCTGCTGCTTATGAAAGACGTTGGAATGGCCCTTATACTAAAAGGGCAAATGTCGAAAGTGATAAAATACTGGACCCATGGAATAATCCTTATGAGTATGAGGCTTTTGACGAAGGAGCATCTTATGAATTATATTCAACAGGGCCTGACCCTTTTATGCCGGAGGATGATATAGTCTCTGATACGGGAACAGAAGTCAAGACAGATGCAGGTGGTGACGTTTATTAAAAAAAATGTGTATTAAATAAAATGGAGATTATTTTAAAATGTTTAAAAGAAATAAAGAAGGTTTTACCTTTTTGGAAATTTTAATTTCTTCAGCTCTTGTTTCTATGGTTTTTATAGTTATTTTTTCGGTGTTTTGGACTGGTTTGAAAGTAAAAAAACGCAGCAGAAAAATAGCTCAACGGTATATGGGGGCTAGAATAGTTCTTGATACTATGGCTAGAGAATTGCGTTCAGCTGCTGATTTTGATTATTCGACTTATAAAAATTTCGAGTGGGAACCTAATGTTACAGATTCGGAAAATATTATAAAAAGACTTACTTTTTGGAAAGTAGCTTGTGACGGTATGGCTTTAGCAACTAAAGGCCTTTCTCCTATAGCTAGAAATGTTTATTATGTTAAAAAAGAAAAAGAAGATGGAAGGAATGAAAAAAGGATTATATATAGGAAAGTCGAACCGGTGTATCCTATGGAAAAGGAAAGAGTTCTTGAAGGACCTATGATAGAAGGGGATTTTGATTTAGAAGTAGATTATCCTTTGAAAGATTCTGTTGAGGATAGAGAAGCTTTACCTATAAGGATTACCATTTATTTTAAAATAGATGAAGAACAGGAGTTGGTAAAGAGTGTATATTTGCCACAATATAAAAAGAAATAAAGGGCAGATTTTTATTGTAGCGTTTTGGATAATTATTGTCCTAGGAGGAATAGTATTAGGACTTAGCTATCGAGCAACTCATGAAAGTACTATGGTATCCAATACATGGGAGAGAGCTAAAGCTTATTATACTACAAGAACGGGAATAAGAGAAGTTATGAAAATGCTGAATGAAGATGATGTGAGCGTTGATACCTGGTGGGAGGATTGGGCGGTGGGTGTTAAAAAGGGAGAAACTAAATATGGGAAATGGCAAGTTGGTGTAATTTATGATACTGAAAGATATGTTAATATAGCTGGTTATACGAGATATCCAGTACCTGATTCTGTAATAAAGAGAATATTTTATTATTTTGATCCAATTTTGTACTATGCTTTATTGGATTGGCGTGATGCTGATAATATTCCACGTGTTGATCCTTCTACTGGCCAGGTAGTTGGAGCAGAAGACGATTTTTACCAGAATTTCGGATATGAATCAAGGGATGGTCCTTTAAAAAATTTGTTTGAATTAGGTATGTTGAAAAAAACTGTAAGTTTATTTGACTATTCTAATGATGTTCTATTTTCCTTTAATATCGATAGTTTTAAAAAGAAGAAAAGTGAATTAGAAAATATTCAAAAAATATTGTCATTTTTAGGCATAAGAAATGTTTATGCTCATGGAGGTGATCATAGCGTTCCTGCTCTACCTCCTCCTCCGCCACCACCAAATGTTTGGCCGCCTCCTATGCCGGGGCCTATTGATCAGGAGCCTGATCCTGAGGATCCTGATTCTCGAGGTTTTGGTAGAAGTGTTACTGTATATGGTGATGGTAGGGTAAATATAAATACTGCTGTTCCCGGAGCTCTTTTAGCTATGGGGTTGAGTCTAGAAGCTGCAAGGAGAATTTACTCGTACAATTGGCGTGGACATTCTTTTACAGAATCTGAAGCGGATTACATAATTCAAAAATTAATAGATACTAAATTTTTATATCCAACGGAACTACAAATAAAGGAAAATATAAAGGACGTAGCACATAGATTCAAGGTTAACTCTTCTTATTTTTTTGTATATATAATTTCTCATACCTCTAAGGCTGCTCATGCGGCGATGGCTGTAATAAAAAGATATCCTGTAAAAACTGGAAATCGATGTCAGATTGTAAGTTGGTGGGAATGGATACTTTAATTTCTGATAAAATGGTTAAAAATGAACATTCCTTTAGCTTAATTGAGCTTATTATTGTAAGTATTATAATTTCTATTCTTGCGATGCTTGCTTTAGTGAATTTTAAAGGTTTTTATACAAAAGGGGAATTCGAAAATACAGTAGATGGTTTAGTATCTTTTATACGTCAATCACAAACTTATGCTGTAACTGAGTGGGCGAGAAAGGCAATGGTAGTGCTACCTGATGAAAAAAGGTTAGTGATTAATTTAAGTGAAGATGATATAAGAGAATTTAAATTACCTGATCATTATAGTATAGAAAGTGATGTCGTTAAAATTGTTTTTGATAGTTCAGGAGGTTTTGATTTAGTAGATGCAGATGATCCCGATGTAGATATTAAAACAAATGGTTGGATAAAAATTAAAGATGATATTACTGGAGATAAAGCAAGAATAGAGTTATGGGGTTTTGGTGGCAATGTTAAGGTAGAATCTATAAGTTTAGGCAGATAAAAAGGTTTAAGAAAAGATGAATTTGAATAATAAATCTGGAGCTTTTAAGAAGTTTTTTTTTATTATATTAAGCTTTTGTTTATTTTCGATTGTCTTGTTTTACTCTATACATGAATATAAGAATATAGGATTTCAAAATACTGTAGAAAATGTAGTTTCTTTTATCAAATTTGGGCATGAATATGCTGTTACACATTGGAAGAATGTATTTATGGAAATTTATGAAAAAAAGAACCTTTTAAGTTTATACGTAGATAACTATGGTGAAAAAGTTTTAAAAAAAAATTATATTCTTCCAGAAAAATATAGTATTAAAAGCGATGTATCTAAAATCACAATGGAAAGTTCTGGAAACTTTTATTTTCCAGAAGCAGGTTCTCCTCCTGATAATAATAAGTTAAAAGCATGGATAAAAATTAAAAATTTAGGAGGAAAAGAAAAAAAGATAGAGTTATGGGGTTTTGGTGGTAGTGTAATATATTAATTTTTTTACGATAATAGTTTCTTTTTCATTTCTTTTATATATTCATAATCAAATTTCATAAAATTAGCTACAAATTCAGTTTTTGGTTTTGTTAACAAATTATAAGAAGTATCTATTTGTTCAATTTCCCCTCTATCGTTTATTAATATGATTTCTTCTGCAAGCATTAAAGCTTCAATTTGGTCATGTGTAACATATAAAATAGTTATATTATATTTTTTATTAAGTTCTATCAGTAACTTTTGTATTTTAGTTTTTATCAGAAGGTCTAAATTAGCAAGTGGTTCGTCTAATAATAAAATGTCAGGTTCAGTAGCTAAAGCCCTTGCTATTGCTAACCTTTGTTGTTCTCCTCCAGATAGTTTATTTGGGAATTTTTTTTCATGTTTCTCTAATTCAAATTGTTTTAGAAGCTGTTTTAATTTTTTTATTCTTCCCCCCTTTTTATATTCAACATTTGAAGATAAAGCAAATAAAATATGTTTTTTAACATTCATATGAGGCCATAGAGCTAAATCTTGAAAAACCATATTGATGTTTCTTTTATTAGGTGGGATATAATAATTTTCTTCACTGACTATATTTTTATTTAGTGTAATAGTTCCTTTTTGTATGTTTTCTAAACCTGCTATTATTTTTAAAAGGGTTGTCTTTCCGCATCCGGAAGGCCCTAAAAGTACGGCAATTTTACCTTTAGTAATGCTAAAAGAAATTTCATTTAAAACCTTTTTGTTTTGGAAATATTTCGTAACTTTATTTAGTTCTAACATATTATAGTTTTCTCAGTTTCGCAAAAGGTAATAGAAAGGATATTATAAGAAATATTATTGTAATATAAACCAAACTGATAGATGCCAATGCTTGTTGACTTCCTATATGAATAATAGTTTCCATTTTAGTAAGTAAAGTTGATTCCCCTGGAGGTATAATTAATAAAGTTAAAGGTATTTCACTTAGACAAAATATACACATTACTATCCAGGTTACAACTAAAGATGGAGTGATTAAAGGTAATGTTATTTTGTAAAAAGATATAAATTTAGGTATATTCAATAGGCTTGTACTTTCTTTTACTTGTTTATTTATTGCTTTTATATTAGAAGATATAATTCTTATACCGTATGGGTTGAAACATATGAGATATCCTAATAAAAGTGATGTTAAAGAGGAATAAATTATTAGAGTTGGAGGCCTATTCCAAAGTTTAATTAAACCTATTCCAACTATAGTTGTAGGTATAGCAAAAGGAATTAAAGTCAATGTATTTAAAACTTGTTTTAAAATACCTTTACTTTTTTCTAAACCATAGGCCATAAATAAACATAAAATAGTACATAAAGTAGCTCCGGTGAATGATAAAAATACGCTGTATATTATTTCGTTTTTCATAGATTTAAACATATTTAAATAATTTGTCCAGTTAACTGTTTTTATAATTAGACTACTTATTGGTAATATCGTGGATAGCAAAAGAATCAACAATATAAATGAGACAGCATATATTTTTAACTTTCCTAATTTTTCAGGCCTTCCATATTTATATTGTCCTCCTATAGTAACGTAGGGTTTATTTGACATGATTTTGTTCATAATAAATACTAATGTTATGGTTACTATTAATATTGGGAGAGAAGTAGCGGTAGCTGTCTTAAAATCATGAAAGGAATTAAATTGTATAAAGGTTTCCAAGGCATAAACATTTACTCTGAGTAATTCTGGCATAGCATATTCACTAAAAGTTAGTATAAATATGACTATAATTGAGGTTAATATATATGGTAATAGTAAGGGCAAAGTAATTTTTCTAAAATATATAAATTTAGTAGTAAATAATTTTGCTGCCTCCTCTAATCGGTAATCTATGTTTCTAAAACCAGCAATTAATATAAGAGTTACCATAGGGAAATAAGATAAAACCATTATAAATATTACTCCTGGTATATTATATAAATTTAAATTTCCTGGCAACCAGTTTAAAAATTTAGTCCAACCCAAGGCTATAAGATAAGAAGGAATAATAAGTGGTATGATATATACCAATTTGAATAATTTTTTTAAAGGAAAAATGGTTTTTTCCAGCAAATAGGCCAAAGCAATTCCAATTAATGTAGTAATAATAGCAGAAGTTAAGCCAATTAAAGTAGTTCTGATAAAAATTTTCCAGCTTCTTCTATCTTGTAAAATTTTTTCATATGCTGATATAGTAAAAGTATTTTGTTTTATAAAAGAATTTATGATTATTGTTACAATAGGGGACAGAATTAGTCCCATGTAAATAAATATAAGAAGTATGATTAGTTTTTTGTTTTTATAGAAAGGCATTTAAATGTTTTAATTATGGATATCATTGTATGAAATTTTTCTGCAGATATTGAGCTACTTTGTTCATTTTATCTGCAACTTTTTGGAAATCTATTTTCATAGTTTTTATATTACTTATATCAGGAACATTAGAAGGTGTTTTGATATATTTTCTAACCGGCATCTGTGCCGAGCCAGAATAAGCTAATTTTTCTTCTACTTCGGGGCTTAGTATATAATCTATAAGTTTTTTTGCTAATTTTGGATGAGGACAGTTTCTAATCAAACTTGCAGTGTTTGGAATTAATAAAGTTCCCATGGTTTTTTGGTCGGGAAATATAATATCTACTGGTTTACCTTCTTGTATGGCTACAT
>JAGYNU010000060.1 GCA_018399975.1 Candidatus Omnitrophota bacterium | reverse complement strand
TTTCCGCCACAAAGATTGGCGGATAGACTTAGCTCTTAGTAAAAAGTCCGAAGTTCAATGTCCTAAGTCCAAAGTTCGAAATCAAAAACGGATAATGCTACAAACGATATAATCCAAGTAATCCTACAAAATAAAATGTTAAAATTTCAAAGAGCTGAATTAAAAAAGTAATTAAAGTGCGATTTATAATATCAAATTACTTTAAAGTTATCAAGAGTTAATTTGCTTCGCAAATCACACCTGCCTATGCCACAAACATTGGCGCACAAGTTGCCGGCAGGCAGGGATGAATTAGCTCATAGTAAAAAACACATACCTAAATCAGAATTAAGTTATAAGAGATAAAAAACTTTCAGCTTTGAGCTTCAAGCTTATATCTATTTAGCTTCGCTTGTTTCTCCACATAATTCTAAAATCTTTTCCCAACGCTTATCTACTTCTTTTTGTATATCTTCAATTACTTTTTCGTTACCTGGCTTAAATAAATGTTTGAATCTACCTTGTGGTTTTAACCATTCGGTTATAGGTAATTTTTCTTTAGGTTTATAGGTTAGTTTATACTTACCGTCTTCTACTTCATATAAAGGCCAAAAACATGTATTAACCGCTAATTTAGAAATTTTTATTGTATCTTCCTGTGGAAATCTCCATCCTCTATGACACATCGAAAGCACATTTAAAAATGCCGGGCCTTTTATATTAAACGCTTTTTGCGATCTGGTAACAACATCATTCCAAAAACCTATTGTAGTTTGAGCAGCATATGGAATGTTATGAGCAACTACAATAGCAGTTAAATCTTTTCTAAATTGAGGTTTACCCGTGCTTTTTTTACCAGCTGGAGCAGTAGTCGTAGATGCCCCAGTAGGAGTCGCTCCAGAACGTTGAATTCCAGTATTCATATAAGCTTGGTTATCGTAGCACACATACACAAAATCATGTCCTCTTTCTAAAGCACCAGACAAAGACTGAAGCCCTATATCATAAGTTCCTCCATCACCGCCAAACGCTATAAACTTTATATTTCTATCCTCTGGGATTTTACCTTGTTTTTTTAAAGCCTTATAAGCAGTTTCTGCTCCACTTATAGTAGCAGCTGCATTTTCAAAAGCATTATGAATAAAAGGAACATTCCAAGCCGTATAAGGATAAATAGTAGTCCCGACTTCTAAACAACCCGTAGCTGCCGCTACTACTACCGGATCTTTTGTTCCCATTAAAATTTGCCGCACAGCAATAGATGCTCCACACGCAGGGCAAAGCCTATGTCCTCCCGTAAGACGTTCTGGTATTTTTGATAACTCTTTTATATTAGCCATTTTATTTCCTCTTTTTAAATTAAAATGAATAAAAATCAATCACATCTGCCTATCGGCAGACAGGGATTATCACCCCATTAAATAATAAATTATCTAACGGGGCAAGTAGATCAAAAAAAATACAGATGAACACAGATACTTTTTAATCTGTGCAGGTAATATTTGTCAATATTACCTGACTCCTAAATAATTAACTTTTTTATTTATCTTACCTGCTTCTACAATCTTCATTAAATCGTTATAAACACTTTCTATCATCTCTAAATCTATATCTCTTCCACCTAAACCAAATATATAATTTACAATAGGAATTTTTTTGTCTGATTCATAAAATGCTGACCTTATTTCGTTAAATAAAGGACCTCCCTGGTTTGAAAAAGATTCACTTCTATCCATTACCGCAACTGCCTTTAAGCCAGAAAGAGCTTCTATAATTTCATCATCAGGAAACGGCCTGAAAATCTTAGGTTTTAAAAGGCCAGCTTTTATGCCTTTATCACGTAATTGATCAATAACTACTTTAACATTACCAGCGGTCGAACTTAAAACTACTACAGCTATATCCGCATCGTCTAATTTATATCTTTCCACAAAATCAAACTTTTTACCGAATTTTTTCTCAAACTCGTCAAAAACCTCTGGAATTTTATTTTTAGCATTAAGCATAGCTTCGGATTGCTGTCTTTTATGTTCAAAATAATAATCCTGTAAGTCCAATGGCCCGTATGTCAAAGGTTTATTTATATCAAGTAAGGTTTGTTCCGGTTTATATTCTCCTATAAACTCTTTAACATCTTTATCATCGAATGGCTCCAATGCTTCTACTGCATGAGATGTTATAAAACCATCCTGGCATACCATTACAGGTAACAAAATGTCAGGATGTTCTGCTATACGAGGTGCTATTATAAGATTTTCATAAACCTCTTGAGCATTTTCACAATAAAATTGTATCCATCCAGAATCTCTTGTTCCCATAGTATCTGAATGGTCGCAATGTATATTTATAGGAGCACTTAAGGCCCTGTTTACTACAGGCATAACTATTGGAAGCCTGGTTGACGATGCAATATAAACTATTTCCCACATCAATGCTAAACCATTAGCTGAAGTTGCAGTCATAGTTCTTGCTCCTGCTGCAGCTGAGCCTACACATGCACTCATTGCACTATGCTCGGATTCAACAGGTATCATCTCGGTTTTTACTTCCCCATCAGCTACATATTGTGAAAAACTCATCACAATCTCAGTTTGAGGCGTAATAGGATAAGCAGCAACTACATCTGGTTCAATTTGCTTCATTGCATATGCAGCTGTTTGATCACCAGTTAACGCAATTCTATTAGCCATTTATATCTACTCCTTTTTTATAAAATTATAACTTAACGGGCAATAACAAAGCTAAGTTATATGGTCGAATTAAATCCCAAACTTCAAAGAAGTTTAGGAATAAACATATTATATCATTCCTGTCTTTTAATTCTCTTTTTCCATTTTTATACAATTTACAGGACATACCTCCGCACAAATACCGCACCCTTTGCAATGGTCATAATCAACTTCTACTATTTTAGCATCCTCTACTTTAATAGCAGAATCAGGACAATGTATCCAGCATAACAAACAGTCTATACACTTTTCTCTATCAATTACTGGTCTATAAACTCTCCAGTCACCTGTTTTATATTCAAATGCATTACCTGCTTTTTTAATCATACCCCCTATAGGAATATCTTTCCATCCATTTTTATTATCACTCACTTACATTTACCTCCTCATAAGCTCTTTTTACACCCTCTAAATTAGCATTAGTTTTCTCTTCACCAATTTTCTCCAAAAATTTCTTTTTAATCTTAGACTCTAAAGCCTCTAAAGTAACTATCGGATTCAGTTTCAACAAAGCACCAAGCATAGGTAAATTAGGCATGGGTAACTTTAAAGTATCCAAAGCAATAGAAGTCGCATCAACTGTAGCAACTTTACCTTTATCAAAATTTAACACTTTTTTAATTTCAGCAGCAGGTTTCGCTATATTAATTAACAACAGACCTTCATTTGTTAACCCTTTTGTAACATCAACAGATTCCAATAAAGTAGGATCAATTACAACTACAATATCCGGATTTGTTACGCCACAATGTATATTAATAGGATTTTTGCTTATACGTGTAAATGACTTAATAGGAGCACCAGCCCTTTCAGGCCCGTATTCAGGGAAAGCTTGTATATAATCTCCTGATTCCATAGCTGCCTCAGCTAACAGTTGAGCTGCTGTTTTTGCTCCCTGTCCTCCTCTACCATGCCATCTAATTTCCATTAAATCTTTCAATATTCTACCTCCTCAAAGAAATCAATACAAATTTTAATCTAAAGTTTATATATTATATAAGGATTATCTTAAAACGTCAAGTTTACCCTAAAATCTACTCAAAACCATGTCTGCCTTCTAAAGCTTTAGCCAATGTCGCCTGATCTGTATATTCTATTTGACTGCCCATAGGAATGCCAGAAGCAATACGAGTAGTTTTTATATTTAAACCAGCAGTTACTTTCTTTAAATAAAGAGCTGTAGTTTCCCCTTCTATATCAGAATTTGTCGCTATTATCAACTCTTTAATATCTTCCTTTTTTAATCTTTTAATTAATTTATCTATTGCCAAATCTTTAGGACCCACGCCATCTATAGGAGATATAGCTCCCATTAAAACATGATACAATCCTTTAAAAGAAGCAGATTTTTCTATAGCTATTACATCTTTAGGATGTTCTACTACACAAATAGTTTTTCTATCTCTATTAGGTGATTTACAAATATCACATATTTCTTTTTCGCTAAAATTATTGCAAATTTTACAATGTTTAGCATTCTTTTTTGCTTCCCAGATAGACGTAGCTAAATTTTTCACATCTTTCTGCTCCATATTGATTACAAATAAAGCTAATCTTTCAGCAGTTCTCATTCCGATTCCGGGTAATTTTGAAAAATTATCAATAAGTTTTTGTAAAGATTCTGTATATATAGCCATTTAGTATCATACTTCTTTATTATCAGAAACTTCGTTTAATATTATTTTACCATCAAAAATATCCATAGCTGTTTTAACTAATTCATTATTCACAACTGATTCGCTATTTTTTTTACTATCTGCATTATCTTTTGGCGAATTGTCTTCTAAATCTTGTTCTATCTTTTTAAACTCCATTTGAATTGTATGCTTCAAAATATTTTTCAAAACACCTTCAATATATTTTCTATTTTTATGCTTTTTTAAAACTTCTTTATGGAAATTCAGCTTAGGATAAAATCCTAATGTAAGCTTGCCTTTAGTAAAACTCAATAATTTAGCTTCACTTAAGTAAGTCCCCAAAGACATCCTGGTTTTCTTTATTTCTTTTAAAATTTCTGTCCATTTCTGTTTCAATGTATGAAAATCCAAAGATGATTTTGCATAAGATGCAACTCTTTCAGATATAGTTTCCGTATCATCAGCAAAAGAGGTATCATTAGAATTATTATCATCTTCTAAATAATTTTTGTTTTGTAAAACTTGTTTGCGTTCTACTTGTAATTTATTGTTTTTTTTTACGGAATTTGTTTTAGATTTCAAAGAGGTGTTTTGTTTATTAAAATCATTGGTTTCCAACATCTTTTTCAAATTATTGAATTTCTCTAAAATATTTTCTAATTCAACTATTTTATTCCTTTGTGAAAACTTTGCTGCTGCAATTTCTAAAGGAATTTTAGGGTCAAAAGAATACTTTATCTTAGATTGTATGTTTAATAAAATATTTATTATATAAAATAATTCCTGTTGAGAAAACTTATCAGATTGCTGTTTTATCTTTTTTACATAACTTTCTGGCAAAGATAATATCTGTCCTGCATCCTTGCCTAACTTTAATACAAGCATATTTCTGAAATGTTCACATACATCATTCGCAAATCGGCTAATATCCTTCCCCTCATGTACTAAATCATTTATCAATTTAATAACTTCTGCAGTATTATTACTTTCTATTCCATCAACAAACTGTATTATTCTATCCTGAGGAACTATACCTAATAATTTAGTTACATCTTCAGATTTTATTTCTTTCTGATATAAATTTACTAACTGATCTAAAGTAGATTCTGCATCTCTTAAACTTCCGTCAGATGACCTGGCTATTGTAAAAAGAGCCTCTTCATCGATTTTTATTTTTTCTTCTTTAGATATAAAATGTAATTTTTGGACTATTTCAGCATTAGTTATTTTTCTAAAATCAAAACGTTGGCATCTAGACAAAATAGTCGGTAATACTTTTTGCGGCATAGTAGTAGCAAAAATAAATTTTACATGAGGAGGAGGTTCCTCTAAAGTTTTAAGCAAAGCATTAAAAGCTTCAGGGGTAAGCATATGAACTTCATCAATAATATAAATTTTATACTTTCCTGAAGACGGCATAAATTTTACATTCTCTCTTAAATTTCTTATCTCTTCTATCCCTCTATTAGAAGCCCCATCTATTTCTAAAACATCCATACTACTGCCTGCCATAATTTCCTTACATGAAATACACTTATTACAGGGGCTAGAAGTAGGACCATTAACACAATTCAATGCTTTAGCAAAGATACGCGCAGTAGATGTCTTGCCTACTCCACGCGGGCCCGAAAAAAGATAAGCATGCGCTATTCTCTTTAAGTCAATAGCATTCTTTAAAGTAGAAGTTATATGTTCCTGCCCAACTACTTCATCAAATCTTTGAGGCCTCCATTTACGTGCAAATACTATATAGTTCATAGTTCTTAGTTTATGGTTAAAAAAACATTTTTTACGTTTCTGCAATCATCGGAGAGGCTGGAATTTCCTTCGTTTCTCAGGATAAACTCACAGGTTCTCATCCCTTCTCCAATACTTACACTCCCTAGTTCCTACGAAGCTAAGGACAAAAGTAGCTTAGCGAAGTAGAACGGAGGGGGCGAGATTTGAACTCGCGAGAGAACTTTTGGTCCTCTGACGGTTTAGCAAACCGTTGCACTAAACCGGACTGTGCGACCCCTCCTTTTTATAAACAATTACCTTTTTTTTATAAAAAAATCTTGCAGTATCTGACTGCATTCTTCTTTTAAAACACCTTTTTTAACCTCAATTTTATGGTTAAGTTTGGGATGATTTACTATATTTTCGACTGAGCCACAAGCGCCCGCTTTAGGATCGTCTGCACCGTAAAACAACT
>JAGYNU010000006.1 GCA_018399975.1 Candidatus Omnitrophota bacterium | reverse complement strand
ATAATTATTATAGATAAATCAACCATTTTAAATTATTATCATAAATAACTTCTAATTATACCAATATAAATAGAAAAAAAATAAAGCGGCATATGCCAATACAAGAAATCGTATCCATTCATGTTTATAAGAAGAGCTATTAACCCTAATAACATAAGATTAAGAAAATTTTTGTCATCCTGATACTGAATACCCTTTACCTTCTTTGCTCCATTAACTATTAAAATAATTAAAAATATAATAAATGAAAATAATCCTAGTATCCCTGTTTCTGCTAATAATGACAAATACATATTATCTGGTATCTTATGTGTGAAATCCGAAATAATTCCTTGAGAATACTGGTCGAACAAATATCTGAAATTATTAAAACCAACTCCGGTTAAAAGATTATCACTCCAAATTTTGTAACTAATAATAACTCGTTGAAATCTATATATTAAAGAACGAAGATGTAGTTTGCTTAGGATAGAAAATTTATAAAAAAGCATATCAAAATTAGATAACAAAATGGAAATAGCTAAAAACAGTATAAATATAATTAGAAATATTTTAAAAACTCTTCTATTTTTTTGAAATAAATAAATACTTAACAAAACTATCATACCTATAAAGGCAAAATGTATCGTAGATAATATTATACCTACTATACTTGCAAAACTTCCTAATATTCCCAATAATTGCAATCTACATTTGCTATTTTCTGTACAATAAAGCGAAAATGGTAAACATGCCAACATGAAAGTAGCAAAAACTGCCGGATGATACTGCGTAGACATAACTTCTCCACATTTAATGTAACCTTTATAAAATGGATTATAAAAAAAGGCTTCGTATAAAAAATTCTTCTTAAATATTAACTCTAAAATACCAATAGCAAAAACTATAATACTTAATATTGAAATCAGAGATGATAATTTAGTTTTTATATCCTTGAAATTTATTGACTGGAAAATAAAATACAAAAGAAGTAACGTTACAACAATGTAATGTGCATTATAAGAATTATTTCTGTTAACTGCCGTAAAATAAGAAATATAGAAAGATGTTATAAAAATTAAAAAAGAAATATTAACAATATTGTTCCATTTAGATAAAATATTTCTTTGAAAGAATAAATAAAAAAATAAAACAAAAAATATTCCTAGAACAAAATATTGATATTTTGACTGTACATACTCACAGAAAAAAGAAATCCAAAGTAAAAATAAAATAATAAAATATATATAAATTTTTTTTGTTATCTTTCCTAACATTTTTTGCATATTTGGTTAATTGTCGACTTTTTATATTTTTTCACAAACAATATCCTTTATTATTTTACTACGTTTCCGTTTCTCTCAATAATAACAACTTTCAAAAATATAAAATTGTTTTAATATAACGTAATATCTTTAACAACTTTGTTTATCTGCTTAAACCCGTAAGAGGCTTTATTTTCTAATTTTATTTGTTTAACCTCTTGAATATAGCAGTTAATAGCAAACTCTTCATACTTATTATTCGCAGTAAATTTCAAACTCTTTAATCGTTCTAAAGCTTCATCACAAATTTTGACTAAAGTTTTATCTCTATCCTTTTGATGGGTTTCTTTCCAATATGATTCATCCCAGAAAAAGTAATAAACTTTTTTCAATATTTTGAATCCGTCAATAGATGCTTTTGCTGCAATATTTAATTGTTTCTCAATTTCTTCAACCTCATTTAACTTTATAATATTTCTTAGTTTTTCAGTTTTTGCTTTAAGTTTTCCACAAATTACACTACCTATATTACAACACTTTTTACTGCTAATACTTTGGTTAAAATATAAACTTGCTTTTTTGAATTTGATAAGTTTATTGTAAAATTTTTTATAGTCAAAAGGTAAATTACGTTTCCTTTGAATCGCCAAATCTACAATCTTATTTTTACTAAATATATGCAATATCAACTTTTTGAAAAACTCATCTGGAAAATATGCAACAAATTTGACAAATTCATAATTTCCATTCAAATCGAGCTCAATATTATTTAACATAAAGGATTTCCATAACTTATTATAGTAACTACGATTTAAATTTCCATACCAAGGAGGCGAAAAATTAATCTCCAATTCATCATCTCCTAATATCCCAAATGCTCCGTCATTATCTATACGCACAATTTTATGAACTTTCCCTCTTTTTAGAGAAGTTATTAGAAAATTTTTTGCATGTGCATCGTAATTTGCAAGAAGCCAAGTAAATACATGACTTCTTAATAAATATACTAATGTTTCTCGGGTAAGTTCAACTGGAGAAATGTCATATAAATTACCCTGATTGTCAATAAATTTTTGGATACTTCCGAAAACCTCTTTACCATTTACAGGTAATTCGATAAAATGTATCTCTGGTGCTTCAATACCAAAGAGAGTAAATAAATGATAAACTACTATCTCACTTTTAGCTTTTTCCCCCGGTTTAAATATCCACTTCTTACCAAATTGATCTTCTAAAATTAACTTTAAACTGGTACCTTTTTGAAGCTGAAAATCCGAAAGACAAAAAACTAATTTTTTAAATATATTATTCTCCAATTCTATATATTCATTATAAATTTGTATAAGTTCTCGATAACATTCCGAGGATTTCCTTCTGTTAGATAATGGTATCTTTTTAGAAAAAGTTTTGGGTATAACAATAGAAATAAATAAAGTTAGATATATTATTAGATATACTACATAGTTTTTTTTAAACTTACTCATATTTTTTTAGAAAACTAAATTTATAAAGTTTAAAAAATATAAACAAAGTTAATTCACAAAATATTTTCCATACCCTATATAACAAAGGGATTATGAAAAAGTATGGAAATTTAATAATCTTCTTAAGAAAAAAAACATAAGTTGCTTCTGTAGTACCTACATGACTAACTGGAACTGCAGAAAAAATACTTTTTGCTATAGCTTTAGTACCAATAGAATATAATAATTCTTGACTGTCGGTTACTGCGTTTATAATTAAGAAAAAAGATAATCCTTCCAAACATATCGTAAAACAATATATCAATGTTAATATAACGAAAATTCTTAAAACATAAGCTTTCTTATTTGATAGACTTTTTAAGAAAATACAGAAAAAAACATTCTTCTTATAAATAAATACAATAACTAAAACAGATATAAACAATAACACAATAATGAAACAAACGTTGAACTGGTTTAATTTAACTTGGAATTGCTTCAACAAAATAAAAAAACAAATCATACCTATAATAAACCCAGCAAAAACTTTAAAAATTAAATCTAAAAATAAACTCAGCGCAAGATTTTTTTTATTTTTACCATTGGTTAAATAAACAATTCTCCATATAGGAACCCAAATTTTGCCTGGAATATATTTATATAATAAAGTAGAAAAATATACATAAGCTAATTTTTTAAAAGATATAGGACATTTTAAAAAACTCATTATTCCCCTCCACAATCCCACATAAATCATATACACAAGAAATAATAAAATGCTCGCTATGAAAATACACAAATAATCTATCTCTATATCTATATCTTTAAATCGGAATTTGTAAGAGATAATACTTAAATAAACATAACCAATAGAAATAAATATAACACATAAATTAAAAACTTTACCCAGTTTAACCTTATTAACATTTTTAAAAAATCCCATTATATTCTTAAAAAATATGTTTTAAAAATGATTATATATAAAAATAAACTTTTATATAAAGCAAATTAAACAGAAAGTCCGTTTTTAAAATTTCCCCTCAATTAAATTTTTATAAATCTTCTTTAATTCTTCGGCATTTTCCTCGATAGTTTTAACTCCGGAAATATTATTACTGAATTCACCAATAACTTCTGGATTTTCACATACATAATTTATCTTATTATACAAATCTACACTGTCTCCTGGTTTAAACAATAAACCATTTACTCGGTGTTTCACTAACTCAGGAATTCCTCCTATATTTGAAGCTATAACCGGTGTTCGGTTAGCAAACGATTCCAATATAGTAATAGGGCAGTTTTCATACCAAATAGATGGCACCACTAATAAATCTATGTCATCCAAAATTTTATTTATATTATCATAAAAATATGGTCCTAAAAATCGTACATTTGAACCATCTGCCAAATTTTTTAATAATTCTTCATATGAATAATCACCATGAAAATCACCATAGTTAGGAACTCCTCCATATATTTTAAGAACTACATTTGGGTCTTTAATACGCTTAAAAGCCCTAATCAAAACATGCACTCCTTTGTGAAAAATCAACTGCCCTCTAAATCCGATATTAATATTTTTATTAGTTTTTTTATTTTTTTTATATGACAAAGGTAAACTGATACCATATTTGGAATGAATAATTTTATTTGAAAACAATTTTGAACCGGTTATTTTCTTTTTCAAAAAAACAGAAGGGGAAATAAATAAATCAACTGAAGAAAATACTTTTGAAATATTTTCATTTCTTCGGCTTATAATTTTCTGATAAGTTGGTTTATCCATAAAGCTTTGTATTATATAATCCAATATTTGTCTTAGTAAACGGTAACGGCCATTTACAGGATATTTTAATCCCGGGATAACTCTTTTTAATTTTCTTACAAATTTCATCATATTTGACTTGTAATTCATATTCCAATATATACAACCTCTACAACCTTCTCTACTATAACATCTGCAAATCTTATGTTCTAAATAAAATAACTGTATTTGGGGACAAATAAGCCAATAATCATGTAAAGTAAACACTATAGGTATATTTCTCTTTTTTGCCTCATTAATCATTGAAATAGATAATTGAATTAAATGCTGAAAGTGAACTACATCGGGTTTAATTTTATCTAATATACTTCTAAATATTTCATCTATTTTATTATTTTTTTCAGAAAAATCATTCAAGACAAAATACTCCAACCAATTATAATTTACCTTAAATATATTTAACCCTTTTATCCGATCTAATAATATCTCATATTCTTTCCTTTCTCCTTTAGGAATCCGATGAAAAATATAAACATTCATACTTTTACTAAGTTCCCTGGTTATATTATATGTATATAATTCAGAACCAGATGAGAAATATGGTGGAAACGAATGAATTACCTGTAATACTTTCATAATTTAATGTATTTAAAAATATAACTAAAAATTAAGTAATTTGTTTTCAAATAAAAACTTTGCGATTTGCTGAGCTACGATTTTATGTCCTTTTTCATTCAAATGACAACCGTGAAAAAATAAATGACAAGTTGGGAATTCTCTTTTAACTTTCTCCAGTACAGGTAGTAAATCAAGATACAAAACTTCATGTTTCTTTAAAAATCCACCCAAAATTATTTGAGGTTTATTAATCTCAAAATTATTTTTGTCAATATTAGAATAATTGATTAAATTATCTAAAGCTCCCCAATCATTGACCTGTTCTTTGGTTGGTATTATTATAAATACAATCTTAAAATCTAATTTATCTGCAAAACCTATCATTTCTTTTATAATTTCAAAAAATACATTCCAATTTTCTTGCATGATTTTTGGGTATTTTTTTTGCATAAGATATAATCCAGCATAAAGTTGACCGTCAATTCTTAAATATTGCTTTCTTTTTAAATCCTCAAGATGAGAATTAGTTTTAAGAAAAATATCTTCAAATCGAAAATAAAATTTTTTAGTTCCATTATCTTTAACGGATCTAAATTTTTGTCTATAATCTCTTAACTTGCAAAAAAAGTCTTTTATTAGTTTAATTACATAACTACCTTCGTAATCTACATGTTGAACATCACGTTTATGTAAACTCATAGTGGGTATTTTTGACTGGAATATATCATCACCTACCCAAATATTAACTAATACAATGTCAGGGAGAAATTTAAAACCCATATTTTTTAGATAATGTAACTCCTGATACAGTCCCCAACCTAAAACTCCGGCATTTATAACTCTAATTTTATTTTGACTTTCTACATAATTAATCTTTTTTTCTATGACTTTACAAAAAGTATTGCATAAATCAACTTCAATCGCTTGAGTAAAAGAATCACCTAAGCATAAAATTCTTTTTTCGCCACTTTCTTTAAACAAAGCAATTTCTTTATCTCTTAAACCAAAAGAATTAGTATTAATATGATATCGAATTTTGAACTTTCTGTCCTTAAATTTTCTATAATAAAATCCTGAAAAATTAGGTTTTAGTTTAAATCCTAATTTTTTATCTTCCATAAACATACCTGGAGGCCAAGGTTCTGAATTTCCTATATGATTTATATAAAAATTCGGGGAAAACCGTAAAATAACTTCAACCCCAAATAACACAATGGCCAAGAATAAAAATAACAATATAAATTTCTTGCAGTATTTTTTCATTTATTAAATATTATTTTTAATTGCTTTATATTGAGCACAATTTATAATGAGTGGATCTAAAATGCATTTTAATAAAAGATAAAAAAAATGTGATAAAAATAATATTTTTATATTTTTAAATAAAAATATAATATTGCCAATGCTTTGCTTCAATGTTTCTCTAATAACTATATTAAAGCTATCTATTTGTTGGATACCAAATAATTTATGTAGTGTTTCATAATGCATATAATATCTTAGGTATTTATATTTAAAAGATTTATTATGAGAATGTATGACTTTAGCATTTGGTTCATAAACAATTTTATAACCATGTTCTAATATTGTTTTTGACCACATTAAATCTTCAGCAAAATTTGTCTCGGGAAAATGGAATTTACTCCAAATACTTTTTCGAATACATGAACAAACATTGTCAAAATAACATGTTATAAAACGTTCTATAGGATTAAGAGAATCGTACCATTTTTCACTTTTAATATAAGATATTATTTTGTTTCTACGGGCAGTTAAAAAACTTTCCATCTCTCTCTTTAAAATTATATCATCTTCTTTTCTCGGAATTTGCCTACAATAAACTCCTGCTACTAACTCATCACTAAAATTATCAACCATTTTAGTTAACCAATACTTACCATATGGAACTGCATCTTGAGTTAAAATAACAACAAATTCTGAATTTGCTTTATCAATAGCAAAGTTACGTGTTAACCCATGATTAAAATCTTTAGGTAAGATGGTAAACAACCTTACAGGATATCTCTTAATAACTTCCAATGTTCCGTCAACCGAACCAGAATCCACACAAATCACCTCAAATTTATATGTAAATTGCTGATTGAATATTGAACTCAAACAATCCCTTATATAAGGCATTCCATTCTTTGTAGGTATGATAACTGATATCTTAAATTTATCGTTATTTTGATACATAATCACAAGATAAATCCATATCCTTCAAAAAATCTTTATGTATTTTTATTCTAACTTTTTTTTGCGATTCTAAAAACACCATTTCATTCGGACACACACAAAACTCTTTAGGACACGGTTGTGGCTTATCGAAAAGAGAAATATCTTCATCCTGAATATTGCCCAATTTAGGACCAAAAGCACAACGATAAATCTCCCCTTTAGCATTTACACGGAAATAATTTTTACCAGCATTGCAAAGTTTGTCACGAAAAGATATGCAATTTAATTGATAGTCAATATATTCAGGAACTCTTGCTTGTTGCAATAAAAATCCTTTCTGTTGTTTCGTATAATTTTTGGGATATTTTTCCCCTTCATAAATTCCAATAAACGGTTGAATAAAAACTTCCAATCCATTTTTTTTAAATTGTTCTTTATATTCACCTAATCTGTCAAAAAAAACAGGATATGCAACTATACTGGTCCAATTCCTCCATCCATATTCCTTTAGATAAATAAGCCTATCTATAAATTTTGATACTGAAGTAAAATCTGGATGGAATGAAGGGAATAATTTTACTCTCTTTGGGTCAACTTCTTTTATAAATTTTTCAGGAATACAACTAAGATTGGTATTGACACCTATTGTATGAAATCTGGATACCCCTTTGATAAGATTTGTAAAATTAGGATAAAGAAACGGCTCTCCTCCTGCAACATTATTAATATGAACTTGACCATGTCTAAAATAAACCCTTTTCCAAAATTCTAACCATTCATCAGAACCTCTTAGGAAATATTTTAACTTATCCCAATGCCCATTATTAAAACAATATGCACAGCGATAATTACATCTCATTATAATGTCCCAACCTGCCCATATAGAAGATACTTGCTCTTCATTATCATCAAAACAAGGAGAAACACTAACTATTGGAGAATTAAACCCATTTGAAGAATACTTTATTAATTTCTTATATAACTGTTCAGTTTTTTGACTAACTGCCTTTATATTATAAACCTTATCTACCAGCTTTCTTGCATTAGAAACAATATTATTACGAAAATCATCATTTTGGATTAACCTTATAACGGATTCAGCAAACTCTTCAGGTGAGCCATTTGTTAAAAGACACGTAGTACCTATATGAAAATCATAATAATCTATAGCAATCTCTTTTGTGGTTACCACAGCACATCCTGAAGCCATCGCCTCAAGAATTTTTACCTTTAACCCTTTACCTAATCTAATTGGAACAACTAAAACTTTAGCTTTTGAAAAATATTCTTGAATATTTCTAACTTCACCGATAATTTCTATGTTACTTTGCTTTCCCAATTTTACTACCTCGTCAGGCATATAAGAACCCAAAATATATAATGTTACATCCTTAATTCGTTTTGTAATTCTTGGAAAAATTTCATCGCAAAAATACTTTATACCATCTATATTAGGATAGTGCAAAAAATGACCTACAAAGATAACATCATATTTTTTATTTTTTTTTAACGAAAAAGAATAATCTGATAAATCTAAACCTATAGGAATGACCTCGATGTTGATTTTTGGAGAAATAGAGGATACCAATTTCTTATCTTCTTCGGTAAATGTTACAACTTTATCGAATTGTGGATAATAATTTCCTAAAAAATCCCTCCATTTTTTTGCCCCATCTGCTCTTTCCTTTTGGTTATTAAAAGGCATATAAGATTTAAGTGGAAAAGCAGGAGTTGGATCATGTTCTACCAAAACAGCTGGTATCCTTCTCATAAAACTAATATAATAAGCTAACCAAGAAAATTCTATTTGAACTAAATCAACATTATATTTTTCAATCATATACCGAATTGATTCTTTCATATTTAAAGAATAACATTTATTTACAATACCAGGAAAATTAGAATTAAAATTATCTTCATTATTTAAATTATCTTGGGGAATTAAAATGTAATCCAAACAATTTTTTCCTAAAAATTCATTTGTTGCCACAGATTTTACTTCTTCTGAAAAAGATACCCACAATATATTAAACTTTTTAGATAGAAACTTTAAAGAATAATATAATTTAAGTTGTCCCCCTCTATTAACTGGATAAGGAACTACAGGGGAAACTATAAGTATATTCTTTTTATGGTTTCCATTAATACATTTTTTTTGCTCACTTTTAAACCTACTATATATACTATTAATTCCGTCCAAAATTTTTCTGTCAGTACTAACAATATAACATCTTTCTTTAAAACGATGCAGTAAAGTAATCGGCAATAATCTTAAAGCCCATAAAAACCCCCTCAAAAATTTTGTCTTCCCGTTATAAGTTACTTGAGGTAGATACTTTAAAAATTTGTAAATTATAGATCTATCGGTAAAATTTTTACATGTAAATGTTATTTCGTTTTTAATTTCCAACTCGCGCTTATACTTACCTATAGTAGCCTTTCCTTTGTGATAAATTATACTTTTCGGTTCATATAAAACTTTGAGACCTCTTTTCCAAGCTCTATATGAAAGGTCTATGTCTTCCCAGGAATACGGTTTGTATATACTATCAAATCCACCTAACCACAAAAAATCTCTTTTCCTGAACAACATAGCCGCACCTACAGAGTAAAGAGTAGGTGACGTATGATAAATTTTCCTTCCGTAAGCTGTATCTTTTTCATTGAAAAACCTAAGATAGCCCTGTTTGAAACCTCCTACATTCATACCCCATTTAAATGTTTTTTTATCCCAGTCATATAGTTTAGGAGTTACTGAAAAAACACTTTCGTCTTTAAAATGGCGGATTAACGGCTTTAAAAAACCTTTATCTACAAAAACATCATTATTGAGTAACAATATAAGCTCGTTTCTAGCTGCTTTAATGCCCCTATTACAAGAGAATCCAAACCCCATATTTTTTTTATTTTCTATTACTCTCACTTTAGGAAAGTTAATTTTTATAAAATCGACACTTCCATTTGCACTACAATCGTCTACAACAATTACTTCATTATCTTCTGATTTAGCAAACTCTTCTAATTTGAACAAAGATTTTAGACATCTGTTAATAATTCTTTTATTTCCGTAATTAGGTATGACGACACTTAACTTTAGTGTTTTATAAGGAATTATTTTTCTTTCAGGAATGTTTTTTTTAAATTTCAAAGAAAAAAGAGCCCAGGCCTTTTCTTCTATAAAAAAAAATACGGGTAAGAATAAAAATATTGGAATTAGTAAAAATAGAATAAGAATCAAAAAAAAAGTCTTTAAAAACTTTCTGGTTGTAAAAATAAGATTCCATAAAGGTCGAAGTATAAATTTATAACCTTCTGAATTCTTTATGCAATTCAACTCATGCCATAAATTCGATAAATCATTATTTTTTGCATGAACTATTTCATTCAACTTTGTTATATTTTGCTCATATTCTTCTGTTTTCTTCCTAATCCTTTGTAATTTATCTTTCAAATTATTAATTTCACAATGTTTTTTCTGAAGTTGTAAATCCTTATCAGCATTGTCTTCTTTTACCTTCTTTATTAAATCATTTTTATTATTTAATTCGTCTTTTATGCTCAGCACCTCTTCATCTTTCTGTATTATATTATTATTAAGTTTCTTTAAATCACCTTGTAAAACAGAAATACCCTCTGTTTTCTTTAATACTTCAGATTTAAATTCTTTAACTTTCTGTTTTAATATTTCGTTTTCATAATTTGAAATTTTTCCCAATTCTTCAAAAAGTCTATTTAAAATATTTTGAGTTTTTTGGATAGAGTGGTGTTTGAAAAGTTTCAATATGACATCAGCGATAATTTGATAAATCTTTCCTAAATAATCTATATTATTATTTACAGTAAAGTAGCCATTCCCTAAAAGAGATGAAACAAGAAACTGCGGATGATGCTTGGCTAAATACAATAATCTATTTCTTTCAATAAAATAACGTGATAACTCATGCCCCCCACTACCATGAAAATAATGTTTAATAATAGCATCAGGAACATATACGAGTTTAAACCCTCCCTGTTTTACTCTGTATGACATATCAACATCTTCCATATAAATAATAAAATCTTCATCAAAACAACCTACTTTCCCAAAAATTCTTTTAGGATAAAGCACAGCTACTCCACATAAACTATTTCTTTCTTCAATATTTGCAAATTGATCGGCATTTTCAAATGCACCTTTCTCACCCCAATAGAAATTAGGAAGCCCAAAATGCCCTACATTTGATATCTGACCATTTGGATATAATATTTTACTTCCTACTGCGCCTATTTTTGAATCTTCCTCAATTATTTTAATCAATTCAATTAACCAATTCTTATCCACTTCAGTATCATTATTCAAAAATGCAATATAATCGCTTTTTGATTCTTTAATTCCTAAGTTATTAGCTTTGCAATAATTATTTACATCGTTTTCTATTATCTTAACCTTGGGAAATTGTTTTTTTATTAAATCGATAGAACCATCCGTAGAACCGTTATCCACCACTATAATTTCTAATTTAGTCTTAGGATAATTTAAGTTAAATACAGATTTAAGACAAGGTTCTAAAAAATACTCGCCATTATAATTCACAATAACTATTGAAACTGTAGGTTTTTTCATAATTTATTATAACCAATCCCACGGCTACATTCCTGATAAAAAATTTATTATAATACAAATATTAAATTCATTAAAATCCGTTTAAATTTTAACATTATATTTTATGAAAAACAAATTTTTTGTATTTTTATCATAAAATACTATTTATTTTTATATTTAAAATTAGCACAAATATTCCATGGCGATATCATAAACTTCTTTCACTTTTATAGCCTGCATACATTTATTATCATCACACATAGAATTACGGTAATTATATGCTGAAACACAAGGACTGCAAGAAAACTTCTTATACAATATTCTAACATTTTCAGTTAATGGAGCATAGAGTTTAGGCGTTTCCGGGCCAAATAACACTATCATATTTACCTTGGATAAAGCAGCTACATGAGCAGGCCCACTGTCATGGGTAATAAAAAGATTCGCAATATTAAATAAATCAACTAAATCATTTAAATTTGTTCTTCCACTTAGATTTATACATTTTTTACTGTTTATTTTAAAAATCATATCTTCTATAGTACTAAAATCATATTCATCTCCTATTAAAACTACAAAAATATATGAGTTATTCAAAAGCAACCTTATAAGTTTTATATACTTATCTATTGGCCATTGCCGTAAAGGTAAAAGTTTACTTGTTCCTGGATTAACAACTACTATCTTATTCTTTTTGCTAAATTCACTACTAATTGATGTTAGCTTATTAAATATATTTTTTTCTCCTTTTTTATCCGTCTTAATTTTAGGTAAGAAAATTTTAGAACCATCTAATACTTTTTTAGGTAATGGAATTTGTCTAACAGGAAATTTTAAAGACTCCACAAGAAACAAAAAATTTAAAGAAATATGCAAATATGGATTATATTTAACATTATGTGTATAAAGATTACCTTTATATAAACCTTCCAAAGAAAATCTATAATATCCTGTCCTATATTTAGCTCCAGATAAATAACTCAATATTGCAGTAAAACGCGAAAAAAGACCTAAATCGAAAATTACATCAATCTTCTGCTTTCTAATTGTTATTATATTTCTTATAGTATCCATTAATAAAACAAAAATATTCCTATCTCTCATAATAATTACATTATCTTTAGGTATTAAATCCAATATATGCACACTATCTTGATTCCTTTTAAAAATCCAAAAATAAAGCTTTGCTCCCGGATATGTTTTTAAAACCTTTTCCATTGCAGGATAAGCTAATATCGCACTTCCCATTTCAGAAAGCTCTAAAAACATTATTCTCTTTGGTTCAATATCGATAAATATTTTATTAATAAAAATTTTTTGTAATTTATAAATAATAGTAAGTAAAAAACAGATTGGTATACCTAACCAATAATCCATTTTTCTTATAATCTTTATTTCCATATTATAAACAGATTTTACTTTAATTAAACTTTCAATTTTTTAAACACTAAATCATATAAATATTTTTTTAAAAAAAATAAACCAAAAAAAGCTGGTAATACATATTCCACAAAAGAAAGCATTAATGAAAAACTAAGAAGTTTTGCAGAAGTTTCATATTGCGCCAAAAATATTAGCATTGCTACTTCTCTCATTCCTAAACCAGACATAGTTATTGGAATATTGCCAATCAATATTATTAAAGGAATAAATAACAGTATCACAATTATAGGCAACTCTATTCTTAATGCTTTAGATAAAATATAAGCATTAAGCAATTCTGAAGCTTGAAAAAAAATAGCATACCCCCCCAAGTTTATTTTTTTATTTAACTTAATTTCTCCTATGGCACTAAATAGTTGCTTAACAAATTCATAAATTTTTAAATTTAAACCTTCAATCCAATTAAATATTATCAAACGCAATCGTTTCATATCAAATGTTACTATTATTAACATAGCAATTATAAAATACACAACTAATTTTAAAATTATATTTATTTTAAATAAAAAAAGCCCAGCGGCTAAAAGTATTATTGTTCCTAACAAATTTAGAAATTTATCAAAGATAACCGAACTAAGAGCTTTAGCAAATTTGAATCGCTTAATTCTACTTAAATATAATACCTTGCTGATTTCACCAAATTTAAAAGGCAAAACAAATTTAACAGGATTTGATGCTACCATTATAAAAAATAATTCCTTAAATGAAATAGAAAGACTTAAATTTTTAAGTATCCTCCTCCATTTATCTGTTCCTAAAAAAAGATTTACAAAAATTGAAATAGACGAAGCTAATATAAACAATTTAATATTTACAGAAGCCATTATATTTTTTACTTCATCAAAATCTATTTTATAAAAAAGAACACAAAATATAGCAATAGTAATTATAACAATAAATATAGTTTTTAATAAATTCTCCATTTTTATAATAACTTAATAGCATTAAAAACTGCTTCGGGATACAAAGACCAAACAAAATTCATTTCTACTCTGTTGGCACACCAACAATTTTCACAAGGATTAATATTAATTCCTCTCAATGCTTTTTCTACACCTAATCTTAGACAATTTACTTTAGAAGATTTAGATACAAAGTTTCCACAGCCATATACATCTCCATCTGGTTGAATACGATAGTATATTTTAGCCGCAGCACAATTTATTTTTCTATGATGCGGCCAATCATAAAGATGTCTTAAACCAGTTAAAGAATTAACAATACAGGAATTACCTTGTTTTTTATAATGGATTAATTTTTTAATTGTTTTTTTATAAACATCTATAGGAACATAAAAAGAATTATTTCTTTGCTTTTCTTGAAAAGGAAATTGGTTAACTGGAGAAAACATTACATATGTCTTAAATTGCTTGGCAAAATCTAATATATAATTTACATATTTTATATTATCCTTCGTTAATACTGTATAAAGTATTACTTTTATATTATATTTTCCTGCTAATTTTAATGCATTTACAATATCTTCATAAGAACCAGGCTGTCTTTGTCTATCCTGAATCTTTTTAGGCCCATCAAAACTTAACATAAGAATATCTATATTCTTCAACACATTAATTTTTTGCGGAACCAAAGAACCATTTGAATTCATTCCCACATGAATTCCCTTATTCCTTATATATTTTACTATTCCACCAATATCTTTTCTAAGTAAAGGCTCACCACCAGTAAGATTTATCCGTACTGTTCCCAATTTAGCTAATCCATCTATTATCGTAAAAACTTCGCTTGTAGATAATTCTTTCTCCCGTTTAATATCAGGTATATAGCAATAACGGCAATGATAATTACATTTATCTGTTATTCCCCAACCAATAAACAAAGGAATGCTTTTATTGAAAAACTTGGCTTTAAGTAAATTAAAAGCAATTTTAAATAAATAAAAAAACTTAAATTTTGAATCTATCATTCTATATAACTCTCATATTATATACATACAATACATCTACCTACTCAATTATACAAACTTATAAAATTTAACCTTATAAACACCTGACCCTGTATTTAGCCATAATATGATAAATGATTTCTTCTTATTTGCATTTTTAAATTAAAAAAACTTATTTTCGTTAAATGCCTCGAATTTCCCATCAACTTTCGACACATTTTCCTGTTTAAATAGCATATCCCAAAAAGCAAAAAACTTACGTTTAAACTCTTTAAAAGATTTAATCTCTAGAACCGCTTTTAATAAAAACAAAGGCCGGAAGTAATAACTTATATAACATCTTTTTGTTAATTCATCTATTTCTTTATTACTTAATTTAGTCCAAGGCCTCGGTAAAGGTCTTTCCACTGTATTACCTAAAATATATTCTTTCCAATAATCATAATTTGTATCTTTTACTAATTGTTTCCACATATCAGTTAGTGGTTTCGCAGTTAGTTTCGAAAACTGCACATAATCTAAATCTAAACTTTTAGCAAATCTTAAATTATTCTTAATTGTCTGTTTAGTTTCTCCTGGAACACCAATTAAAATAAATCCTAATGTTTTTATACCAATTTCTTTAGTAAGTCTTATATTATCCTTTATCTGCTTTACAGTTATCCCCTTATTAAGTTCATCTAATGTGTTTTGATTACCAGATTCCACTCCATAATATATTCTGCAACATCCCGCATTTTTCATCTCTTGTAATAATTTTTCATCTACAGAATCTATTCTACTCCTACAAGCCCATGTAATATCCATCTTTTTTTCTTGCAATCTCTTACATATATCTAAAGCTCTCTTTCTATCGATTAAAAATTCATAATCAAATATATCTATTTCTTTTATATTATACTTATAATAACATTCTTGAATCTCATCTACTACTTTTTTAGCACTTCTAGGATTATAATAAGTCCTACCTGCTTCACAAAATTTACATCTCATCGGACAACCTTTACTTGTAACCATAGCAGTAAAATTTCTTCTTTCAGTAGGAAATTCTGCATATAGTTCGTTTGGTAATAAATGTCTAGCAGGATTAGGATAATCTTCAAATCTTTCCTCGGGTTTAAGAGATGGAGTCTGTATAATTTCCCCTTTTTCTTTATATACTAAACCTGGAACATCATCAAACCTTCTTTCTGATTCTAATTGTTTAAATAACTCTGGTATGGTATAAAGAGAAGAATTTACCACACCAAAATCTATTTCACCCGGCATAATAGATTCCTTAGGATATACTCTTAGATTATATCCCCCTATTACAACTGGAATTTTTAGCCTTTTTTTAAAATACACTATCCATTCTAATGTTTCCCTATACATATAGGTAGTCATCATAAAACCCATTATATCAGGTTGGAATTGTATTAATCTATCCAAAACTTCTTCCTTTGTTAAACCTAAGGTTCTAGCATCGATTAATATTACTTGATGTCCATGCTGCTCCGCAATAGCAGCTGGCCACGTTAAACTTAAAGGCGGGAATAATCCAAAATATTTCTGAACTATTTTTAAATTTTCTTCATGAAGTTTATATTTAAATGGATTAAATACTAATGCAAATTTCATACTATAATCTATGAATATTCCATTTTATAAATAATACACTTTATTCTGTTTTAAGGGAAAAATAGATAATCAGGTTAATAAAATTAATAAATTATAAGCTTAAAATGTGGCATGAAGTAAATATTTTATTGTTTGCACTAAATTACCAAACAAATATATTATCCTAAATAAAAAAAAATAAAACATACTTATGAAAAGTACCAAGTGTGATTTTCCATTTTTCTCATTATTAAACTTTTTTGCTAATGAAATAGATAAAAAAGGACTTCTAATGATTTCTTTTATTACACTATATAAATATTTAATAATATTATCAGTATTTAAATCTCTAAGTGCAGGATGGTCATTATGAATTTTTTTTACAATAAAATTTTCTTTCCCATATAAAAACGGACGATACATAAACTGCTTAAAAGTAACATCTTGATTGTGATACACTCTAAATTTGTTACTGTATAAAAATTTATATCCGGCTTTATATAACCGCCAAAAAAATTCTAAATCTTCTCCTCCTGGATATTGAAAAATTTTATCAAATTTTTTACTGATAAAAACATTTTTCTTAAAAGAAACATTGCAAGTCGGGAAAAATATTATTTCTTTTTTCTTACAAATTTTATTAAAAATCGCACTATTGCTCATAAATTGAATTATCTGCGATTTTAAGTTAAATGAATTTGTATATGTATATCCACCTATGACACTGCAATCTCTATTTTTATTATGTAATTCTAAAACAGTATTTAAATAATTTTTATCTAATATACAATCGCTATCTGTAAAAACCAAAATGTCCCCCGAAGAAAATTCAACTCCAAGATTCCTTGCATTCCCAGGGCCTTTTCTTTTCGATAATACTTTATACTTTAAATTTTGATTTTGTAATTCAAAATCTTTTAAGATATTGATGCTATTATCATTAGAACAATCGTCAACAACAATTATTTCATATTTTTTTTTTGAAAAATCCTGTACTAAAATAGAATCAATACATTTTTTTAATTTTTCACTTCTATTATAAGTAGGAATTATTACAGAAATATCCATATATTATCAAACTACAAATTTTATACTACAAGCTACATATGCTCCCAAACCTCAAACTGGCAACTTGAGGTCTGCAGCTTGAAACTTGTCAGTTATTCAACTCTTCAGCCATTTTTTTACCATCTAATATAACATCCTCCATAGACTTATACTCCCAATTACCATATCTGCCAAGTGTATTTATACCATTATTTTTTAGAAAACTTATTATAGTATCTCTCGCCTTACTGTAATCCTTATCATATAAAACATATCCATATTTTATATCCATTGGTAAAATCTCTATTATTTCCTTTTCAGAATCAATTATGCTTAGTTGCTTTAATTTTTCAATCGTTTTATTTTCTATTTTGTTTTTATCCAACAACCTATTTTTAGAATAAGAAAATTCCACATAAACAGAAGAACACCCTGAAGGGACAAGTTCAGAAGAAAAATTGTGAGGAAATCCTATTCTGTAAAATGGATATTCTTTAGAAGGAAAATAAATCCAATGAACTCCTGGAAATATTTTTTTCTTAATACCAAAATTTAACACATAAACAGAAGTAAATTTTAAATTACGCGATGCTTCTTTAATTTTCGAACCAACAGGTTTTATAATATCAACTAAATTGGGAAGAGGAATAGTAGATATAAGTCTATTATAATGAATTTTTTTTTTGTTATTAAAATAAATTTGCCTTTTATCTAAATCTACAATTTCTGCCTTGCTTGATATATTTAAATTATTTAATCTCTGTCCAAGAGCTTTAGAAATATTTTCGATACCCCCTTGAGATGGATACCAAAAATTCACATTATAACCAAACTCTGTTTCATCTGGCTGTAATATACCGTTTAAAATTTCTTTTATGTCAGGAACAGGAATAAATCCATCCACCCAATCTGCAGTCAATTCATTTAATGGTACTGTCCAAAATTTTTCATTATATGGTATCATAAAATGTTCAGCAATACCTTCGCCAAAATTCATTAATACCCAATTTTTAAAATTGCTATTTTTAGCAGAGACAAACTTAGATTTTATTAAACCTTCTAAACATTCTTGAATTACTGAATTTGGTAAGCCATATAATTTTGCCTGGAAAGGATATTTAGTATATGTATTATGAGAATATATAAGAGATTCTCTCTTATGCTTAACTAATTTATTATTTAATAAACCATAAAGTAAATTTTTAACATAAGATTTTTTAAAATGCAACAAGTGTCCATCATAGTCAAATGTAAAACCGTTTATTTTTTTTGACTTACATAAACCACCAATTTTTGATTGTTTTTCATAAATTTCATATTCTCGATTTAAATGATAAGCACAACTTAATCCAGCAAGGCCTGCTCCTAATATTGTAACTTTATCCATACATATTTACCTTACTTGCAAAAAATATTTTATTTATAATTATAAAAATAGATAGGGGAATTTAAAATTTTATGGAAGAAGTGATTCAGTGACTCCGGATTCTATTACATCCGGATTAGAAATAACAGTAGAAAGGTTAACTGTTTCTAATTGTTCTCCGCCTTCTTCCCACGATTTCCATTCATAAACAACGTCAATCTTTTTGGCTACAACATCCTCTTTTCCATCTCCATCATAGTCTTCTTCAATTTCGGTTACATTATAATAACAATTCGGTTTTTCGACATGAGGTTCTTTGGTTAAGGTATCCTTTGTTATTAAATTACTTGTATCTTTATTAGTCCCTTTTGTTAATTTTGAATCATCAAAATTTAAAGATTCTAAATGTTCTAAAACCTGCCTTGCTACATTCTGGGCTTGCAACTTTTGTCTATCTTCAATAGAGAATCTTTCTCCAGATTTAAATACTACAAACATACCAGAAATAACCAATGCTAAAATAACCGCCGCTATAATTATCTCAACTAAAGTAAAAGCTTCTAATTTCATAATACCTCCTTTTTAAAAATCAAGGCTTATTTTTCCTCCCAGCTATCTATAAACATATTATGTTCATTTCCATAGGGATTAATTACATGCCATTCACAAACTTTTGCTGTATCCGGAGGACACTTCTTTTCCACTCTCCAATATTTTTTAAAAACAACCTCGATAGAACGAGTTGTATCGGACCCACTAGGTGTTTCTAATGTAGTATCAATCGTTGCTGTATAAGTTTCTGTAACATTATAAGGCCCCGAGGTTAGTCCAACCTTTGTACAACCTTTTCCTTCACACACATGATAAATCTTAACATTAACTTTATCATAATTATCACTATACTCTGATGGAATATTTCCATCATAAACTACTTGAGATTCGGTATTAGAATCAAAATCCTCTTTTTGAACTAAATATTTAGCATATTGAACACCAGCATCGGATTTATATAAAGTTTCTTCCGATTTTATGTTTTTTATTACCAATTTACTTTGATTATCTGTATATTTAAGAACTGCAGCCTGAAATAATACAACTAACAGCAAAAATAAAATAACAGCTAATAATGCAATAGATTTTTCCTGACGAAAAAATTTTAGTACTTTCATAAGCTTCTATATTTTTCTATAAGCTAAGACCTAAGCTTGTCCGCCAATGTTTGTGGCGGAAACTACAAACTAACTCATCCACTGATAAATGACACCAACTCTGAAATATTATTACTGTGCTTTTTCGCCTCTTCAATCGTAATAATATTCTTTTTATATAAACCTGCCAAATAACGATTTAAAGCAATCATACCATATTTTGCACCCATCTGTATAACAGGATAAATTTGAGGCAAGTTATTCTCCCTTATAAGATTGCGTATTGAAGGAATAACCTGCATTATTTCTAA
Organism: Candidatus Omnitrophota bacterium; assembly: GCA_018399975.1. Classification (GTDB taxonomy): domain Bacteria; phylum Omnitrophota; class Gorgyraeia; order M55B152; family M55B152; genus M55B152. The sequence continues at coordinate 12,739 of JAGYNU010000006.1, read as the reverse complement.
AGCCAAAACTCTTCCCTTATTATCCTTACGGGGAATAAGCTGCTGAACCATTACTCCAATCAATACCATTGATAATTGAACCCGAATTTGTTGTTGTTGAATAGGAGGAAATATATCAACGATTCGACTTATAGAATGCACAGCATCCGTTGTATGTAAAGTAGCAAATATAAGATGCCCGGTTTCTGCTAAAGTAAGAGCAGTATGTATAGTTTCTAAATCCCTCATTTCCCCTACTAATATTACATCAGGGTCCTGCCTGAAAACATGACGTAAAGCTTCCTGAAAAGACAATGTGTCTGTACCTAACTCCCTTTGATTAATAGTACTTTTGTTATGGCTATGTAAATATTCGATTGGATCTTCAATTGTAATAATATGTTTTTTTTGAGTCTTATTAAGATGATCTATCATGCTGGCTAAAGTAGTAGATTTACCTGCTCCAGTAGGCCCACTTACTAAAAATAAACCGCTGGGCCTTTCAATCAATTCTTTTAAAGACTCAGGAATCCCAAGACTTTGCATATCAGGAATTTCATAAGGAATGAAACGGAAAGCAGCCGCTATCGAACTTCTCTGATAATAAAGATTTATTCTAAATCTTCCCACACCGGGTATACCATAAGAAGTATCAAGTTCTTTTTCCTGCTGAAATTTATTAATCTGTCTCTCTGAAAGTACTGCAAAAACTAAACCTTCTATTGCAGGCGAAGTTAGCTTTTCAAAATCTGTAAGTTTAAGCTCTCCATTTATTCTTATTTGAGGAGGCAATCCTGCGGTTAAATGCAAATCCGTAGCATTTTTATCCACAATATACCTTAATAGATTATTTATGCTCAACATACTATCACATCCTTAACTAAATTATTGAGAAGACCATTCTCTATCCTTGCAAAGCCAATCTCCCGTAGAACTTAACTTAGTGCAAATTTCTCCATTATCATATTTAACTTCAACACCATCATATTTCGAACTGCTTTTAGCTTGACCTGTTATCTTTATATCATCAATATTACTACCTTCTACTTTATATTCAAAATTAGATGGACCTGCATTAGGATTAATACCCAGATCATTAGATAAATCCTCATCATCAAAATCAAATTCTTTAATTTCATCATTATTATCTAAAGCATATTGAGCTTCTGCATCATATATCAATTCAACTTGAGCTTCAGCTTCTTTAGCTCCTGCTTTTTTAATAGCTTTTCTATAAGAAAGCGTAGCAACAGCCCCAGTAATAGCCATAATAATAACAACTATCAAAATTTCCAAAAGAGTAAAAGCTTTATTTTTAAAAACCATATTTAAATAGTCATTTAATTACATTTGCCTTCAGAATTATCTATATCAACATGTATATCAGCATCTATACTTGCATCATAATAAACACATACATCTTTAACACTGGAATCAACGCCATCAGCAGTTATCTCAATATCTGATGGAGCACTACCATTTACAGAATATTCAAATTTTCCACTACTATTTGGATCTTCTATATCTAAAGCACTAAGATTCGATCCAGTAACTAAACTTCCATATTCTGCATAATATCGCAACTCAGCACCTCTTATATCTCCAACTTTAGAAACTGCTTCCGATGCACGCCCTTTTTTTATTACTTTTGTATATAAAGGGGTAGCCATCGCCGCTAAAACCGATATTATTACAATTACTACCAAGACTTCCAATAAAGAGAAACCCTTTTTATTTAAAAACATTATTTACCTCCAGATAAAATCTATATCCCTATATATAAAACTATATATACAATTAATGTTAACTAAATATTTACTTCCAAAATATATTTATATCTTTATTCTGGTCAGCATCATATTCTACATAGTCTATATATTCTTGCAATGTTTCTTCTGTATCATTAGGAGTAGCCGTAATTGCAAGATCCGAAGGATTATTCCCAGATATTGTATAATCAAACTTTGCATCACCAGGTATATCTATATCATAATTTGACTCGATATCATCATCATTATTAGGATCATCAGCATTAACTATGTCATCATACTGCATATAATATCTTAGAACAGAACTTTTTATATCTCCAATAGTCTGAATAGCTTCTGCAGCTCGAGCTCTTGCAACCAACTTCCGATATTGAGGAATAGCTAAAGTAGCCAATATTGCTATTATTACTATAACTACTAATATTTCTAATAATGTAAAACCCGCTTTAAAATTCTTACCTAATAATCTATACATAAACAATTCTCCTTTTTAAAAATGATTAATAATCAAATAAATCTACCCTGCCAACGATGCTCTCATAAATATGGGTAAAAACATAGAAATAACTAAAAAAGCAACTATTGCTCCAACAAATAAAATCATTGCTGGCTCAATTATAGTAGAAAACCTTGCAACAAAAGTATCTAATCTTCCCCGATAAAATTCAGAAAGCCTTTCAAGCATTGAATTTAACTCTCCGGTTTCTTCCCCAACCTGCACCATTTGAATAACAATAGGAGGTATAATCTTTGCATTCTTATTTAATGATGATGCCATACTTTTTCCACTTCTAACATCGTTCTTCACATTATTTAAAATTCCTGCTATTATTGAATTACCCACTACTTTTGTAACCACTTCAAGTGAGTATAAAATTGGCACCCCTCCCTTCATCAAAACTCCCAATGCATTGGAAAACTTTACCATAGCAACGTTAATAAAAAATGGGCCTAAAACAGGCAAGGAAAGTTTAATCCTATCAAATTTTCCTTTACCAGCTTGGGTGTTTAAATACTTCTTTAAAATAATTACAGCAATAACAAAAAACAAAAAAATGTACCATAAATTAGATCGGATAAAACCACTTATATTAATAACAATTACTGTCATAAAAGGTAGAGAAGCTCCAAATGATTTAAAAAGAGTTTCAAACATCGGAACTAATAAGGTTATAAAAACTATCATAGCTGCTGCCGATGCTATCAATACGATAATAGGATATATTAAAGCTGTAGTTAACTTAGTTTTTATATCAACAGATAGTTCAAAATATTTCGATAATTCTCTTAACACATACGGCAATTCCCCACTGGCTTCGCCTGTTTCAACAAGATTAACCCATAAGGGAGAAAAAACATTAGGATATTTTGCAAAAGCTTTATGCAAAGCCAAACCACTTCTAACATCTTCTTTAACACTTGTTATAATAGATTTAAATTTCAAATTTTGTATTTGCAAAGATAATATTTCCAAGCACCTTATTAATGTAATTCCGCCTTCTAATAACGCTGCAAATTGTTCGCAAAAATCGATTTTGTCCCTTAACCCAACACCAAACAAAGATTTAAAACTTATAAAACTTCTAACTGTTTTTTTTCTTACACTTCCCGGCTTTAATTCAGTAATCGATATTACTGTCTTAGACTCATTATGAAGCAAATCAACTAAAGCATCTTTTGACTCTGCTTCTGCTTCCGATACTTCTATCTTCCCTGTAACATTATTTTTTACTTTATACACAAACTTTTGCATTTTATAAACTGTTTAATTAAATATAAATTAAATATAAATCGACAATCCTATAAAATTGTCAAAGTAACTCTGCTTACTTCATCAATACTAGTAATTCCTTGAGCAACTTTTTCCATTCCACTATCCCATAAGTTTCTCATACCAGATTCTTGGGCAATTTGACGCAAATCCTCGGCAGGTAATTCCTTAGCAATACTGCGTCTGAGTCTATCATTCATTTCCATCATTTCAAAAATACCTACTCTACCTCTAAATCCAGTCATATTGCAATATTCACAGCCTTGTGGTTTATAAATCATATCTACATTTTCCCCGAATTTACCCAATTTATTGCGCTCCTCCTTAGTAGGTTCATAACCTTTTTTACATTCAGGACAAAGACGACGAACTAATCTTTGAGCTATAACCATTAATAAAGATGAATTTATTAGAAATGGGTCAATCCCTAAATCTTTCAATCTTTCGCAAACTGTCGTAGCATCATTTGTATGTAATGTGCTAAAGACTATATGCCCTGTTAAAGCAGCTCGGACACATATTGTAGCTGTTTCTGCATCCCTTACTTCTCCAACCATTATGATATCAGGGTCTTGCCTTAAAAAAGAACGCATACCAGTTGCAAAAGTTAATCCAATATCAGGCCTAGCACTAACTTGGTTAATACCTTCGAAACGATATTCTATAGGATCTTCAATTGTAGTAATATTTTTTGTTGGATCTTTTATCTTATTTAAGGCTGCATAAAGTGTAGTAGATTTACCACTTCCAGTAGGCCCTGTAAGAAGTATAAGCCCATAGGGCTGAGTAATTGCTTTCGCAAATTTTTCAGATTCTTCACTCGAAAAACCCAACTCACTTAATTCAAGAGGAGTACTGCTTTTATCGAGAATTCTTATAACTACTTTTTCCCCAAATGACGTAGGAACAGTTGAAACACGCAAATCTATCAACCTATTATTTAAATTTACCATAAAGCTACCATCTTGAGGAAGTCTTTTCTCTGCAATATCCATCCTGGATAATATCTTAATTCTAGATATAATAGCCATGTGTAAATGCTTGGCAGGTGGAGATATCTCATGTAAGATTCCATCAATCCTATACCTTACTCTAATTCTATCCTTAAAAGGTTCAATATGTATATCGCTAGCTCTTTCTTCCACTGCTTGTTTTATCAATAAATCAACTAATTTAACTACTGGTGCTTCTTTAGCTTTTGCCAAAATATTATCTAAACTAAAATCCTCATCCTCTTTTTCCTCATAAGTTTTAAGTAAGCTCCCGTCTTCATTTTCTTCTCCATAAGTACTTTTTATAGCATCGCGTAATGCAGAATCCTTACCATAAAATTCGCTTATTGCCGTAGTAATCTCTGAATTTGTTGTAATAACAGGATTTATATTGTAACCTGTTATCTTTCTAATATTATCTTTAAGCATTAAATTAAGAGGATCGATGAAAGCTACAGTTAACGAACCTAAATGTTTCGAAATAGGTAAAACCTTATTAGCATTAGCAAATCTAGCAGGAATTATCTCTTCTAAATCCTGCTCTAAATCTGGCTTTAAATTTCCCTTAGATAATGAAACATATGGAATACGTAATTGCTCGGATAAAGCTTTTGCAAGGCCTTCTTCTGATATATAACCTGACTTAGTCAATACTTCTCCTAATTTTTCCCCAGTTTCTTTTTGAACAGCTAATGCATCTTCTAATTGTTCTTTTGTAATTTTCTTTTTTCCAATTAAAAGTTCTCCCAATCGCACTTCAGGTTTCTTCATAGTTTTATACTCCTAATCTCTATTTTAAGTTTCACTCTGTAGGACCGTGCCCCATTTTGCTCCGAAACTGCCTCATCTTATGGAGTTATTGTATTTTGTTATTGTTGACTTTGATTTTCAGATTTTTGTTTTTTTGCTTTCAGCTTTGAGCTTTCAACTGTTAGCTGCTTTATCTTTCTTCTTCTTTACTCATCTGGTTTAAAACCCAATCTATTTCTTCTTCTCTTGAGCGTTTCTTTTCAACAGCTTCTTTGCTTTCCTTTTTTTTGACTTTTTCTTCTTCAACTTTTATATCTTTAACCTCTTCAATGTCAAAAGATTCTTCGGATACTTCTCTAATGATTTTTTTACTTTTCTCAATAGTATCACTTAATTCATAATCAGCTGTTTTGATAATGTGAGGTGTAATAAATATAACTAATTCTACTTTCTCATCATCTTTTTTTGAATCTTTAAACAGCCATCCTAAAATTGGAATATCTCCAAGGAACGGAACTTTTCTTTTAGTTTTTTCCTCTTTTTCTTTAGTAAGCCCACCGATTACTACAGTTTCTCCATCTTTAACCATAACTTTAGCTTCCGCAGATTTTTTAAAAATATCCAAATAATTATCTATATTTTCGCCGCCTAATTGTGTAGGCCCTGTACGACTAACTTCGGGCCTAACTTCCATAGTAATAAAACCTTCTTGATTTATATGAGGGGTAACTTCTAATTTTGTACCAACCCATTCTCTCTCTCCGGATGTTGTTATTAACCGCCCTTCGTCATATTCTGATTCAAGTCCTATTGTTGCCCAAGTAGCAATATCAATTTTCGCCGTTTCATTATTTAAACTTAATATCCGTGGACGCGCCAAATATTTAACTTTTTGTTCAGTTTCTAATATATCTAATATACCTTTAAATTCCGAATAAGAAATTACTCCCAAGAAGGTAGAATCTAAAGGAGTTCCAGGTGAAGTAGTAAAATCACCGGTATCGGCTCCATAAAAAGGAATAACTTCGAATCTACCTTTTTTTGACTCTGACTTTAAACCGATTCCAAATCTTTCCGCAAAGTCAATTGTAGTTTCTAAAATTTCCGCTTCAATCATAACTTGAGCAGTCTGAGAATCCAATTTAGCAATTGTGCGTTCAATCAAAGAAAATTGAGAGGGAATATCACGTACAATTAAACTATTGGTCCTTTTATCTGCCATTATGCTTCCATACTTACTTAACATTTTTTCCAAAATAGCTACAATATCACTCTCATCTTTTCTATCACCGGTTTGACCGCCTAAAGTAGCATAGTTTAAAGTATATATTCTTGTATCAGTTTGAATTTCCTCTTTTCCTGAAGGCTTTACTATAAAAATGTCACTATCAGTAGAATATTCATACGTTAGGTTATTTGCATCTAAAATTCTATTCAAAGCATCTTGAACCCTAACATTTTCAAAATATAAAGTTATTTTTGTATCTTCTATTTCTTCACTGGCTACAAAATTTAAACCAGACTGTTGTGAAAATAATTTTAAAACACTCTTTAAATCAGCCTCCTTGAAATCCATAGATATAGTTTTATCTGCATCTTCGGATCTTAAAGGTACACGATTTTTTCCAAAAACAACAACATCACTACACATCAAATAACTAATAGTAAATAATAAAACAATCAACAATATTCTAAAACATTTTATTTTCACGAATAATCTATCCATTAATTCCCCCTTACTTATTCCCCCCCCATATTAACTAAAAAATTTTGACCATTAAAAAAAACTAAAATACCATCTTTAGAAATACCTTCTATTTTCGCGCCAGATACCAAATCTCCTATATGATAAACCTCACCATCTATAATAGCAGAGGGTTTATCTGTATTCCAAACAATACCTTCAACTTTTAAATTCAACTCTCCACGATCTACTTTAGGAGATTTTGGAATCAACGATTTAAAAGGATCCCTATATTGCCCACCATAATAATGTGCTTTCTGATAAGCAGCAATATTTTTATTTAAAAATAAAAAACAAATTATAAATAAAACTATAATATTAAAATATTTTCTCATTATTATTTAGGAATGCAAAAAGTGTTTATTTTTAAATCTATATTGTTAATCACATTATTTTCTCTGCTAACATTTTCTTCCCCTTTTAATAAAGGCATCATAGAAAGATGGTTAATTCTCATATAATATGTAGAACTCTCCAATAAACTAATAAATTCTCCCAGGGCATGATATGAATCCCTGATTTTTAATTCAACTGGCATAACATAATACCGACTTAATTTTTCAGATTTTAAAGGAGCAATAGATAATAATTCTACCCTCGATTTTCTTACCTTATCTGTAACTTTTGAAATAAAATCCGAGCTTTCATTAGATTTAGGGAAATGCTCTGTATATTTATCAATTTTCTTTTTTAAACTATAAATTTCATATGCAATTTCATTTTTCTCTATTTCTTCCCAAAATTGACTTTTTTTCTTTTCTAAAAGTTCAACCTGCGGAACATAAAAATAATTATATCCCAAAAAAATCACTAAAATAAATATCAATATACAAGTAATTGTTGTAAGTTTAATTTCCATAATATAAATTACAATTGCAATCTAAAAATTAACGACACGTTATTTGAAAATTAGAGATTGGAAACTCTCTAATCGCACCTTTAGTAACAGAAACTAACTCTATATCAGAAAACCCTTCCATAAATATCGGGTCATTTTTTAAATTTCTAATAAACTCAGTAATTATACTCATAGCATCTCCTCCTGATTCCACAAAAACTGAGCCTTGCATATAAAAAATCAACTCTTCTTTATCTATCCCTCCAAAATTACTTCGATATTCTAAGACGTTAAACCATATTTGTTTAGGCAAATCTGCCACTAATCTACTTAACTTATCTGTTAAATAAACCCTATCATATAGTATATAAGATAAAAGCTTTTCTTTTTCTACTGCTTCAACTAATATTTTGTTTAAAGCATTTTTAGATAAATTAACACTCGAATCATCGAGAACTACAGCTCTTTGTTTTATAACTTTATCAATCTCTTTCTGCATAGGAACTAACATTGTGCGATCCATAACAATATAAATAATCAATCCTGCAATTAATAATCCCACAACTTCTAACAAGATTATCCGAGGTATTATAGAAACTTTTTTAAAATCGAACTTACCCTTAGGAACTTTACCTTTTGCACCTTCTGGAGATATTGATATATTTATTTTACTCTTCAAGCACTCGTCAACAACTGTAGCAACTGTCAACATTCCTTGAAAAGAAACATTACTAATGGAAAATTTTCTCGCAATATTGCTAATATCAGGCTGAACGATTGGAATATTAAATTCTGAATTCAAATTACTTATTTTGTCGCGCAAGGTGCCATCATCAAATAAAAATAATTTATCAATATTTGTAGTATTAGGCTGTCCATAATAATATTCCATAGAAAGATGCAACTCGTGCAAAAAATTCTCATAATCCTCTTCAGAAATAGTTGGGCTTTTAAGCTCAGAACCTGATAAAGAAAAATCACGTATTAAATATGGCATACCCTCTTTGAAAATGGTAATCGTGGCAACTTGCTCATTTACGTCAATTATTCCATATGATCTATTCTTATCTATATTATCTCCTTTTTGTTGTCTATAAACAGTATTTAATAAACTCAAAGAGGAAATCCTTATGTTCTTGGGTTTTACCCCACATTTACGGAGAATAGATAATTTTTCTTCAAGTAATTCTTTTTTGACAGCTGTAAATAAAATTCCTACCTTTTTATTTAAACCTGAAGACCGATTGACATAATAATCAGTTTCAACTTCATCAAGATTAAAAGGAATATATTTTTTAGCTTCGAATTTTATAGCTGATGCAATCTCACGTTTTGAAAGATTCGGAATGGTAAAATATCTAACCATTGTATATCTGCTGGGAAGGACTAAAATAATATTTTCGGTATAGAAATTGTTTTCCTCTAATAATTTTTTTAAAACAGTTGCATAATCTGAATTTTTATCTTCCTCTTCGAATCTACTAACTGAACTCTCTATAGGAATATTAGCATCACTTTCATCAGGAGATACTATATCGCTTTCGATTATTTTATCTAAAGATATTTTTTTAAATGAATAAGAAATTTGGGCTATTGCTATGCGGTTGATTCCAATATATATGCCTGTATATTTTTTGCTCATTTTCTTCCTTTAAAAATAGTTTTTTTACTTTTAATATAACCTGAACTATTTTTGGATTCGATTATACCCAAACACTTTTTTATCAAATCGTCAAGCAACACATATATTCTTTTATAACTTATCCCTAAGTATTTACTTCTGTTATATAACACAAAAGGGGAAATTTGTCAAGCAAAGTTTACACATTAATCAGTCTTATTACGTAATTTTATATTATAATCTTCGTCACCTTCTAACAAAATATGCCCTTCACGTGCCAACCACCCTAAGCTCATCAATATAATATCTTTAGGTTTCTTAACAATACTTACCAATTCAGAAAATTTAACCGTTTCTTGTTTATCTAATAAATGCCAAATTTCACCAGCGACAATACCAATTTGTGTTATCATAGACACCTCCAGTTTATGCTATAAAAAGCACAAGATACTAACAAAAAAACTTTTAAAAAAACTATTTCAATTTATCTTTTTCTTTTCTTTCAATATAACTATGGCAACGCGGACACTTAGATACACTAACATTAAGAGTATCTATATAAGTAAAGCCACAGATATTACAATACCATATATATTCCTTATCTTCAATAGATTTTTTGTTTTCTATACGGTTTTCATAAATAGCCCAAATAAACAAAAAAAATACTATAAAAGCTCCCAAATATAAAAATATTGCTTCACTAAGTGTTAAATTAATCATTTTTTATTTATTATTTACTAACTTTAGCTAAATCAAATTTTACATTTCTAATTTGAATACGGTCAGAAAATATAGGTTCAAAAATACATTTGCGAAAATAATTTTTTAACGCTATATCGATAAAGGAATCCCCACTTGTTTTTATAATATCCACTTTACTAACTTTACCATTCGGAATAATTGCAATTCTCAACATAACAATACCAAAATTGGAATATAGTAAAGTTAAATCGTTAAGTTCTCTAATATTTGGCTTATAAATCAATCTTCTATTTTCAAAACTATCTCCTATAAAAAACTCGTTTATGTTATCTAATGTAAATGATTTTTTTGTATTATCAGCTAACGAAACATTAAACTCTTGAATAGTATTAATTACATCGTTATCTGCTATATCCGCATTTATCTTTTGACATTCACTTAATTGAAGTATTCTCTTATTACTAAAAACATCTGGAGATATTTTGTCGGAAATCTTAATTGGGTTATATTTTGGAATAGAATTTACAGTTTTAATATTAGTTAAATGGCTGGATGTAAAAGAAGGTAGAATGCTACCAATAAAAGTTACCCTGATTAAATTTCTTTTAATTGGATTTCCCCTTAATCCAATATCAATCTGAAACAAAAAAAAACCTATAATATGTATAAAAACAGAAAATATTAAACTCCACAGAATAGGAATTTCTATTTTTTTCATTTTCATTATAGAAAACATAATTAGAATATATTAGTAATCAATTTTCTAAATAAACATTTGTAGCTAAATCAACCTGTGAAATACCAATCTCTCTACATAAATCCCATATTCTAACTACTTTTCCCAAAGAAGCATTTCTATCAGATTTTATAAGTATTCCTTTAATATCCTTTGCCTGTTTTATTTTATTTAACTCAATTTTTAAATCTTTGATTGTAATTGGTTTACCCTCGACATAGATTATATCTTCTTCTGTAACAAAAATCTCAAACCTCAGTTTCTGTAGAGACTCACCGGTTAATGCTTTAGGTAACTTCACAGGTATAGAAGGTTGACTTATAAAAGAAGAAGTTAACATAAAAAAAATCAATAGTAATAAAACTACATCAACCAAAGGAGTTAAATCTAATTTACCTTTTTCTATTTCAATGTGTCGTTGAAACTTCATTATATATTCCCTTTAATTAATATTTTTTTCTGCTGGTTAAAATTTCTAAAAGATGTGTAGAACTCACTTCCATATCCAATACAAATCCTTCTATTCTGCTAACCAAATAGTTATAAGCTATAAACGCTGGTATTGCAACACTTAAACCTGCAACAGTAGTTAATAATGCCTCCCAAATACCTCCTGCTAAATCGCTGGGATTAACCGGATTCAAAAGAGTAGCCTTTTGTTCTACTATTTGAAAAGCTTCAACCATTCCAGTAACAGTTCCCAATAAACCTAATAAAGGCGTAATATGAGCAATAGTTGCTAATATTTTTGTATTTTTCTCTAATTTAGGAATTTCATGCCCAGCAGCATCATCGATACTTTCTCTAATTTCAGACCGTGGGCGGTCATGCTTCAATATACCGGCTTTAACTATATGAGAAATTGGGCCAGGCGTATTATCACATAACCGTAATGCTTCCATTGTTTCATCTTTACGCAATATATTTTTTACTTTATCTATAAAACCTTCGGTATCTATCTTAGCTTTATATAAAACTACCAACCTCTCGATAATTATAGTAAGAACAACTATTGAACATATAAATATTAAAACCATTATAGGCCCACCTTTTTCTAACAATTCTAACATCTCTCCCCCTCCTTTAATGAGACCATGATTTACACGACTGTAAGAAGTGTAAATCATATGGTCGAATTAAATCCGCCAATATTTGTGGCGGATACTATGAACTAATGCCTGTCCGCCAATGTTTGTGGCGGGAGCACATCATTTAGCGAGTGATAGCAAAGCTAAATGATAAGTGCGAATTAAATCCGCCAATATTTGTGGCGGATACTATGAACTAATGCCTATTCACCAATCCTTGTGGCGGGAGCAAGCACATCATTTAGCGAGTGATAGCAAAGCTAAATGATAAGTGTGAATTGAATCCGCCAATGTTTGTGTTGTTTATTGTAATTTGTAATTTATTTGTAATTTGTCATTCCTATGTCCTAAGTCCTACGTCCTATGTCCTAAGTCCTACGTCCTATGTCCTAAGTCCTACGTCCTAAGTCCTACGTCCTATGTCCTAAGTCCTACGTCCTATGTCCTAAGTCCTACGTCCTATGTCCTATGTCCTACGTCCTATGTCCTACGTCCTATGTTCTATGTCCTACGTCCTAGGTCCTAAGTCCTAGGTCCTAAGTCCTAGGTTAGAGGAATTAGAAATTTGTTTTTGTAGCCTGTAGCTTGTAGCTTGTAGCTTGTAGCTTGTCATTCGTCATTCTGATTTCGTCATTTGTTGTTTGTCTCTGATTTTATTTGGCTATTGTAATTTGTAATTTGTCATTCTCATGTCCTATGTCCTAAGTCCTAAGTCCTATGTCTTGCAACCTGTTACCTGTAGCTTGTAA